>JAHZBS010000346.1 GCA_019423265.1 Clostridiales bacterium | reverse complement strand
CGACCCCGCCCTTTCCGCTGACAATCGCAATGACCTTCTTTATGCTGCTTTTTGCGTGGGGAGCTTCGATAAAGCTCTTCGGGTCTCGGGAGGAACAATTCTCTCCGCAACTTTCACAATTATGGGTACAATTTGTTTCCTGTTCCATAAACAATCCATCTCCTTCATCTATTTGCCATCCATATTCACCGGATATCATCATACCATCGATAGGGAAAAAAAGCAAGCCTTACATCGCCGCGACATTGGACTGGGGGCAGAAACTCTTGTTGCTCCTTGTAACAGGCTTGCAAATGTGGTACAATATTGTGGACAGCGTTACAGGCGTACAGTAAGATATATCTGGGACTTGATGGACGCCACAGATAAATCAAAGAAAGAAGGGATTGCACATGAACTATACTCCCAATGAAGCCCGCTATGACAGCATGACCTATGTCCGGTGCGGCGCCAGTGGGCTAAAACTGCCGGCGCTCTCCTTAGGGCTCTGGCACAACTTCGGCACCGCTGATTCCTATGAGGTGAGCGCCGCCATCGCACGAAAAGCCTTTGATCTAGGTATCACCCATTTTGATCTGGCCAATAACTATGGTCCCCCACCCGGTGGTGCGGAAGAAACCTTTGGCCGCATTTTGAAAGATGACTTTGCCTCTCACCGCCACGAACTTGTCATCTCCACCAAGGCAGGGTATACCATGTGGCCCGGCCCGTATGGCGACTGGGGATCGCGCAAATATCTCATATCCAGTCTAGATCAGAGCCTTCTGCGCATGGGGCTAGACTACGTAGATATTTTTTATCATCACCGCCCGGATCCGGAAACTCCCTTGGAGGAGACCATGGCGGCGCTCGATCATATCGTGCGCCAAGGAAAAGCGCTATATATCGGCATCTCCAATTACAAGCCGGATGAAACCAAAAAGGCCATCCGCATCCTGCGGGACCTGGGAACCCCTCTGCTGATTCATCAGGGACGGTATTCTATGCTCGACCGCCAACCGGAGGAGGGACTACTGGATCACCTGGAAAGAGATGGCGTTGGCTTCATCGCTTTCTCCCCTCTGGCACAGGGTCTTCTGACCGAGCGGTATCTCGAAGGAATCCCGCAAGACTCCCGCGCCGCAAAAACGTCCTCCCCGTTTCTGAAAGGGGACGATATTACACCTGGCATGTCGGCAAAAATTCGAACTCTTCACAATATGGCGCTAGAGCGCAATCAGACGTTGGCTCAGATGGCCCTTTCGTGGGTATATCGAAATCCCGGCGTCACCTCCGTTCTCGTAGGAGCTAGCCGCCCAGAGCAGTTGGAGGATACCGCTGGTTTCCTCCGCAATCTCGAATTTTCAAAGGAAGAACTTCTGCGGATTGAGAGAATTCTATCTCGAACTGAGGAGTAGGATATACCCGCGTGGAAGCTTCAAACGGACTCCAAAGAGTCCGTGTTTGCGGACTCTTTGGAGTCCGTTTTCTGTTTTTCGGCCAAAAAAAGGAGCTGCTGCTCTGGTATAGCTTCTTCGATTTCTATGTTAGGCGGAGGGATTACACCGCTTGTAAGGGCTTTACCGAAAATACATATACAGATCACACTTAATCATACCGTTGTACAGTTTTCGTTTTTTGTCCGCCTTCCGTCCAAAAAGGGCTTCAAATTGCTCATGGGGTGTGATGATATAGTAGGAGTGTCTTGGCTTTGGCGCAAAGACCACGCCCATGACGCCGTACAATGTCTCCGCTTCTTTCAGCTCAAACATTCGCTCGCCGTAAGGCGGATTGCACAGCACCACTGCTTTTTCCGTCTCCATGGAATAGCGGCGCACATCCCTCTTTTCCACCCGGATCTTTGCGTCAACGCGCGCTTTCTTGGCATTCTCCTTTGTCAAGGCGACGCAATGCTCGTCGGCGTCATAGGCAAAGGCTTGAAAATCCACGTCCTTTTTTATCTGAGCCCGTGCCAGCTCTCTCTGCTGTGCAAAAATATGGTTTGGGAAGGAATCCCACTGCTCACAGGCAAAGCGGCGCAGCAATCCTGGCGCGATGTTCATAGCCTTCATCGCAGACTCGATCGCAAAGGTTCCCGACCCACAGAATGGATCGCAGACGATGGAATCCGGATGGACCCTTGCCAATTCCACGATCCCGGCCGCCAACGTCTCCCGTATAGGGGCTATATTCGAATTTTGGCGGTACCCGCGCTTGTGAAGCCCTTGTCCTGACGTGTCTAGCAGGATCAGGGCTTCATCTTTCAGGATCGAAAACTGAACCTGAACGAGACTGCCTGTCTCTTCAAACCAGGACTGCCCGTAGGCTGCCTTTAAATTTTCTGCGATGGCTTTTTTTACAATCTTTTGACAGTCCGGCACGCTGTGCAGCTTTGAATTCAGCGACCAGC
>JAHZBS010000345.1 GCA_019423265.1 Clostridiales bacterium | reverse complement strand
ACCTCTCCGCCAAAGTCCGCATGGCCCGGCGTGTCGATGATATTGATTTTTACATCCTCATAGTGAAGGGATGTATTTTTGGCTAGAATGGTGATGCCCCGCTCTCGTTCCAGATCATTGGAATCCATAATCCGCTCCTCAACTTCCTGGTTCTCGCGGAAAATGCCGCTCTGTTTAAGCATGGCATCCACCAAGGTTGTTTTACCATGATCTACGTGGGCAATAATGGCGATATTTCGTATATTTTTCTGATCTAGCATGCAGTAAACTCCTCTCCGGCTATAGGCAATAAGTCTCGCAGGCAAGCCCAAAATTGCCCTACCTTTTAGTTTACCACAAAAGCTGACATTATTCAATGCATAAAATAAAAAATACACGGAACCTTCCTAACCATGAATAAATGCTCATGTGCGGTAAAGTAACCCTAACATTAAAATAGACAGCCACCTACCTACTATTCCGCAGCAACAGCGAGTTGCTTGTAAAAACCTTGTTTCAAAGCTATAATGAATGATAGTATATTCGTTAGGAGGAACGGACATGGAAATACGAGATATTCTCAAGAGTTTGCGTGAAAAGAATAATTTTACACAAGAACAACTGGCAGAGCGTGTTCAAGTTACCAGACAGGCAATTAGCCGATGGGAAACAGGCGAAACGCAGCCAAATACAGATACGTTAAAAATTTTATCTCAGATTTTTGATGTATCAATCAATACGCTTCTTGGCTCTCCACGGCAGCTTATTTGTCAATGCTGTGGAATGCCTTTAAGTGAGGACAATATGATTAGCCGGGAAGCAGATGGGAGCTATAATGAGGATTATTGTAAATGGTGTTATACCGATGGCAAGTTTGCTTATCAGTCCAAAGATTCTTTGCTGGATTATCTGGTTAAGAATATGCCAAATCCCGGTAATGCAGATGAAGAAACCAGACGGATTCAGTTTGATTCGTATCTCTCACAGCTAAAGCATTGGAGGTAGTTTTGTTTAAGCCGATTCCAATTTATAGCGGAACCAGCCACAGCCTTTTGTGGAGAAAATCATAGTGCATGAGTGCAGCTGCGACGTAAGCGGCACTCACAGACAGGACATTGGAGTACAAAAACCACCTATGCATATTATCAACGCCCAGATTTGTGAACGGGGAATTGCTCTAGCGTCAGAAACGGTCGAAGCCAAGAGCAATGAGATTCCAGCAGTGCAGGAACTGGTAAAGAAAATGGCCCGTGTAAAAAATAAAATCACTATTGACAATGGAGGATAGCTGTGGTAGAGTATAGCTATCAATTGAATCGTAGTTGGATAACACTTGGAGAAGGAAGAGTAGGCTTTTCGAATTCTTGCAGAGAGCTGTCGGGTGGTGGAAGACAGTAGAAGATGAGAGCTGAACTGGCCTTGGAGTGGCTGGCTGAAGTTGCAAGTAGGCCCAGACGGAGAGTCAACCGTTACGATGACAAGATATCGGCGTTTGCCCGTATCTGATGAGGGTTTTCCTTTTGAGGAAGACTAAGAAGAGTGGTACCACGGAAGGATAACAGCCTTTCGTCTCTTAGGGATAAGAGACGGAGGGCTTTTTTATTTATAAACGCGAGGTCTTAAAAGCGTTACATCCAATCCGCGATTCAACAATAGTAAAGGAGAGATTGTTATGAATTATCAAAAGTATAGACCCTATCCCCCCATGGCGATGCCTGACCGCAAGTGGCCCAACCGCCAGATTACGGAGGCACCGGTCTGGTGTAGCGTGGATCTGCGCGATGGCAATCAAGCGCTGGAAGTACCGATGACATTCCAGCAGAAGTTAGATTTCTTTACATTTTTGGTGAAAACAGGCTTTAAGGAGATCGAGGTTGGATTTCCAGCGGCCTCCGATACGGAGTATAATTTCTGTAGAGCTCTGATTGAGCAGAAGCTGATTCCGAATGACGTAACGATTCAAGTGCTGACCCAGTCGAGAGAGCATATTATACGGAAGACCTTCGAGGCACTCCGCGGCGTAAAAAATGCCATTGTCCACCTGTACAACTCCACCTCAACACTACAGCGGGACGTCGTGTTTCAGATGTCGAAGGATGAGGTCACGCAGCTGGCGGTGGATGGTGCGGTCATGATCCAGGATCTGGCGAGGGAATACGGCGCTGAGAACTATCATTTTGAGTATTCGCCCGAGAGCTTTACCGGCACGGAGATGGATTATGCGGTGGAGATCTGCAATGCAGTGTTGGATGTGTGGAAGCCGACTCCGGAGAAGAAGGTCATTATCAATCTTCCGTCTACCGTGGAGATGGCCACCCCGAATGTGTACGCGGACCAGATTGAATATGTCTGCGAGCATATTCACTGCCGCGACAGCGTGATCATAAGTCTCCACGCCCATAATGACAGAGGCTGTGCCGTCGCCTCGTCAG
>JAHZBS010000344.1 GCA_019423265.1 Clostridiales bacterium | reverse complement strand
CAAAACGCGGAGGATATGGCGGGCAGATGCCTGGCAATATGAATAATATAATGAAACAGGCGCAGAAGATGCAGCGCCAGATGGAAGAGATGCAGAAGGAACTGGAGACGAAGACCGTGGAGGCCACCGCCGGCGGTGAGGCGGTCAAAGTTGTCGTCAATGGGCGCAAGGAGATTGTGGAGATTGAGCTTAAGCCGGAAGTGGTGGACCCGGAGGATATTGAGATGCTTCAGGATCTGATTATGGCGGCTGTCAACGAGGGCCTGCGAAAAGCGGATGAGATGGTGAACTCCCAGATGAGCACAATCACCGGAGGGCTGAATCTCCCCGGAGGATTATTTTAATCTGCAACTTTATTTTCGCCGGCGCATTTCGAAATGGAGATTGATTTATGGATTATTATGGTAATCCGGTGACGACGTTAATTGAGGAGCTGGCAAGGCTGCCGGGCATTGGACGAAAGACGGCCCAGCGCCTTGCCTTTCATATTATCGGTATGCCGGAAGATGAGGTAAACGCCCTATCGGTAGCGCTTGTCCATGCGAGGAAGGAAGTCCGGTATTGCCGCCAGTGCTGTACGCTGACGGATTCCGAGATCTGTCCCATCTGTTCGGACCCATCCCGAGACCATGGGTCTATCATGGTGGTTGAGGATTCACGGGATATGGCCGCGTATGAAAAAACAAAGCAATACAATGGGCTGTATCACATTTTGCACGGCGTCATTTCGCCTCTGGGCGGGGTGGGACCGGGTGATTTAAAGGTCAAGGAGCTTTTGGAAAGGCTTCGCTCCGACGAAGTCCAGGAGATCATCCTGGCGACCAATCCCACGGTGGAAGGCGAAACCACCGCCATGTATTTGTCGAAGCTGATCAAGCCGTTGGGGATTAAAGTCACCCGCATCGCCAATGGGGTGCCTGTGGGCGGCGACCTGGAATATATCGATGAGGTAACCCTGGCGAGAGCCCTGGAAGGCAGAGTGCCCCTCTAATTGATTTATATGGGGACAATGTATATTTTTTCTTTCTTTGGACTATACTGTTAGTATCAGACCAGGATAGAAATGAGGAAAGCCTATGGCAATATTTTCATTGTCTCGCCATTCTTCCCCCAAAATGGATTCGGTGCTCCACAGAAAAATCCAATTTCTCGCCATCCAGCGGCAGGAGGAATTGGAGGCTCTGGGCAGCGTCCGCCGGGAGTTGGATGGATTATATCAGGCGCTGGAAACAGTTACGGATGAGAAGTTGGTCGATAGCGTCATCTATGAAATCAAATCATTGGAAGCAAGGTATGACTATCACTTCTGCAATATCAAGCAGATGGACAGCGCCATACGCAGAGAAGCGCCAGAGCGGATACAGGATGGCAAGGCAGCGCCGGTTCTCCCCAATGCTTAGGGGGAACCGGCTTTAATTTTTGTTCTCAGCATATTCCAGGGGGACAGGACATATAGTGAAGTAGAAGACAGTAAGGATGATACCCATGGAATGGACTAGAGAACAACTCATCGTAATATGGATAATCGCAATTTTGGCTTTGTCGGTTTTAGTTCTCATATTTCCGAAATTCGCCAAAACGGCGGGTCGCGTTGTGCGGAATGCGGCTGTTGGCTGTTGCCTGCTGTGGGCGGTAGGCGCTATCTTTGGCGCGAATGCTTCGGTCGGGCTGAATCCTGTGACGGCTGGGGTTTGCGGAATTCTGGGAATCCCAGGCGCCGCTATGCTGATGATCATACATCAGATTTTATGACAGACTTCTATATTCCGCGCTAAAACAGAAGGATATCGATTGCTTTTTCCTTTGAGTTGCAGTATAATGATCCAAAATACGTACTGCCAATCGTTGAAGGAGATCAATCACTATGGCTCAGGACATGACAGCGGGCAAACCGACGCGGCTATTACTTATGTTTTCTCTTCCCATTCTCCTGGGAAATATTTTTCAGCAGCTATACAATATGGTCGATAGCGTCGTTGTGGGGCGCGGCGTGGGGGTGGACGCCCTCTCGGCGGTAGGGGCCAGCGGGGTTGTGTACTGCGTGATTCTAGGCTTTGGGATGGGGATGGCGGAGGGATTTGCCATTCTTCCGGCGCAGAGGTACGGCGCACGGGATTATGAAACACTTCGAAAGCTTATCGGCTCGGGAATCCTGCTTACGGCCATTACAGCCATTCTTATGACGGCCGGGGGATGTTTTTTCTCAAGGCCACTGTTGCGTGTCATGCACACCCCGGAGGAACTGCTCGAGGAAGCCAACCGTTATATGCAGATCTTGAGCGCCGGCATCTGCATTACGCTATTTTATAATTTTTTTGCTGCGATCCTCAGAGCGCTTGGGGACAGCCGAACTCCGCTGCTGGCTATGATTGCGGCTTCGGTGATCAATGTTGTGTTGGATATTTTGTTTGTCATCGTCT
>JAHZBS010000343.1 GCA_019423265.1 Clostridiales bacterium | reverse complement strand
CGCTGCGCACGGCCTATGAATGGGTTACCGGGGAGACGTTGGAGAATGTGGAGTTCGAGGATATCCGCTCCACCTCCTACGGATTAAAGGTTGCCCATGTAAAGGTTGGAGATCTGACCTTGAACATCGGAATCTCCAGCGGCCTTGGAAACGCGCGCGCTCTGCTGGAGGAGATCAAGGCGGGCAATCCGAACAACCTTCACGCAATCGAGATCATGGCCTGCCCAGGCGGCTGCGTAAATGGAGGTGGACAGCCCTATGCCCACGGCGACATGAAGAAGATTCAGGCGCGTCAGGCAGCGCTGTACCGGGAAGACTGCGGAAAGCCCATCAGAAAATCCCACGAGAATCCGTCTATCAAGAAGCTGTATGAAGAGTATCTGGTCAAGCCGAATTCAGAAAAGGCGCATCATCTGCTGCACACCCAATATACCGCCAAGGAAAGGGTATAAGGCGGACTGACGCCATAGACAAGACGCCGGGGACGATCTCCCGGCGTTTTGTAAGTTTTTATGGCAAAACACATAAAACGCCGCGCATTTTTATAGGCTTTTACAGTTTGTTCATATTATATTCATTTTTCTGTATTACACTAGTAAAGAAATACAATATTAGGGAGGTTTCTGCCTTGATAGAAGTTAAGAACTTGACGAAACGCTACGGGCAACATGTAGCCCTGGATAACGTTTCCTTCACAGTGCAAAAGGGCGAGATCGTAGGATTTTTGGGCCCTAACGGCGCTGGCAAGAGTACGACGATGAACATCATTACCGGCTATTTGTCGGCTACGGACGGAGAGGCGTATATAGATGGCGTCAACGTGCTGGAAAACCCTATGGCAGCTAAGAAAAAGATCGGATATTTGCCGGAGATGCCGCCTCTGTATTCGGACATGACCGTGGATGAATATTTGCGGTTTGTGTGCGATATTAAGAAGATTCCGACCGCGAAGCACGGAGAGACCATCGCGCAGGTGGCGAAGTTGGCTCGAATCTCGGATGTCCAGAAGCGACTGATCAAAAATCTGTCAAAGGGATATAAACAGCGCGTTGGCCTGGCGCAGGCATTGATCGGCAATCCTCCAGTCTTGATTTTGGACGAGCCTACCGTTGGCCTTGACCCAAAGCAGATTATTGAAGTTCGTGACTTAGTTAAGGGTTTGGGCAAGAACCATACGGTTATTTTGAGTTCCCATATTTTGCAGGAAGTGCAGGCTATCTGTGACCGTCTGATTATCATCAGCCACGGCCATATTGTAGCGACAGACACGCCGGAGGCTCTGTCCCACCACATCCTGCAGGTCAACAAACTGGATCTGCGCATCAAGGGACCCAAGAACGATATTCTCAGCGGGATTAAGGCGATCCCCGGTGTGGAAGTCGCTGAGATTCTGCGGATCCGCGAGGAGGATTCCGTCGATCTAAATGTGGAGTCCGAAGAGGATGTGGACGTGCGGGAAGCCATTTTCGAGTTTTGCCGCGAGCATAATTATCCGATCCTTATGATGAAGACCATGGAGATGAATCTAGAGGATGTCTTCCTCCAGATTACCGGAGAAAAGGGGGGTAAGCGATAATGCGCGCCATTTTTCTGAAAGAGTTTAAGTCCTATTTCAAGAGTCCCTTAGGATACGCCTATTTAGCGTTTATGTTGGTGATCTTTGGATTCTACTTCTTTGTCTACTGTCTATATCAGCAGACGCCAAATTACTCCTATGTGTTACAGGGCGTCACAAGCCTGATCGTGTTCGCAATGCCAATCCTGACCATGCGTCTCATGTCGGAGGAGATGAAGAACAAGACGGATCAGCTCCTGCTGACAGCGCCTGTCAAGACCTATCAGATCGTGTTGGGAAAATATCTGGCGGCAGTGGCGCTGTTTGCCATCTCTCTGCTTTTGACGGTGCCGCAGCCTTTGACTATCGTTGGGCTCGGCGGAGCGCTGCCGGTGGAGCAGGTTCTGGGGGCGTACATCGGATTCTTCCTGATGGGATGTGTCCTCATCGGCATGGGTATCTTCATATCATCTCTTACGGACAACCAGCTGGTTGCCTGCATATCCACCATTGCAGTGTTTTTGCTGATCTTTTTAACCGATGGGATCGGATCCATCCTGCCGACGGACCGCATTTTCGCCATGGCGTGCTGCATCGTGGTGCTAGCCATTGTAATTTTCCTGATTTACAGGGCGATCCGCGATATCTATCTTTCGGGAATCATCGGAATCCTGGGGCTGGCCGCGATCATCGTCCTATATTTCGTCAAGCCGACGGTGTATGACGGGCTGGTGGCCAATGTGCTGGACTGGTTGTCGATCCTCACCCGGTACTATGATTTCTACACTGGTATTTTTGATTTTAGTCATATCGTTTACTATCTAACTTTGACTGCCTTCTTTGTCTTCCTGACAGTACAGATGGTAGAAAAAAGAAGATGGAG
>JAHZBS010000342.1 GCA_019423265.1 Clostridiales bacterium | reverse complement strand
AGGAGGAGGTTGCCAACGCCATCGGAGTCGAGGCGGGCGCCTATTCCAATTACGAGAGAGAGACCAGAACCCCCGATGTACAGAAGCTGACGGCATTGGCCGATTTTTACCGGGTCACCATCGATTACCTTTGCGGCCGGACGACGCAGCGGACTGGGGGAAATCCCATGGACATGTACGGCGCCAGGTTATTCCGGGATTTGAAGAAGGTCATCGACAAGTATGAGAAGCTGATTCAGGCGAACCAGGACAATTGCCAGTAGAGTATCGAAATCTCCCGCGAGCCGTTAAGAAGAAATTGACAAAGCGTTGACAGCGCAGTATAATAGTCAGACAGAACGTATGCACTGTTTTCATACAAGGAGGATACATATATGGCCAAGGTTTCACTTTTGGGTGATTCGATTATGTTTCAGAATTATGGTCCGGTGGTTGAGATGACTCTCGGAGATCAATTTACTGTTTTCCGGCCTGGTGAGAATGGGCGGTATTCCGCCTATACGCTTTGGAGCCTGCACGATTGGTGGGAGGGGCTTGCCGGCAGCGATATCATCCACTGGAATAACGGCCTTTGGGATGAGACGGATTTATATGGCGACGGCCCATTTACGCCCCTTGACACCTATGTGGACACCATGGTTCGGATCGCTCGGATTCTCAAGAGGATCACGCCGAATCTTATTTTTGCCACCACAACGCCGCCCTCGCCTAAGATGTGGGACCATGATCAGAACCGTATTCGGCTCTATAACCAGGCTGTCTGTGAGGCGCTGGTTCAAGAGGGGGTTCGGATCAACGATCTTTTCTCCCTTGTTTTGCCCAATGTGGAGGAATATATTTGTGAGGATTTGCTCCACTTAAGCGAAGCCGGGGTCCAGGCCTGCGCTAAACAGGTACAGGATGCTATCACCGCTCTTGCAAAGGAAAAGAATCTGATTTAACTTCAATCCGCCTTTTCAAAAAGCGCGACTGCAAGCGAAAGGAGCAGCTATGAGCGACTGCCAAATCAAACAATTATTTTCGACCCCGCCGGCGGGATATGGAACAGTTCCCTTTTACTGGTGGGTTGGAGATCCCATTGACCGGGATAAGCTTCTCTACCATTTGGATCAGGTCAAGGACCACCATATAAGCGGTTTGCAGGTAAATTATTGCCATACCGACAAGGGAGGGTTGGCATACGGTTTAACCATGCGAAATGAACCGGATCTGTTCTCCGACGAATGGTGGGAGCTATTTGGGTGGTTTTTGCAGGAGGCTAAGAAGCGGGGCATTGCCGTCAGCCTCAGCGATTATACCCTTGGGATTCCGGGGCAGGGATATTTTACGGATTGGATTTTAGAGGAACATCCGGAAATGACGGGGTGCATGTTGCAGATGCATTCCGCGGAGGTGAAAGCCGGCATTCCAGTGGAGATCAGCCTTTCGGGGATATGCGCCCGTGAAGATCTGCTCTGCGCCGTTTTTCTCCATGGCCAAGCAAAAGCCGCGGACCTGCTGGGGGAGCTGTCATCGGGGACTCTTACGTATTGTCCAGATTGTGACGGAGAGATCGTGGCGGTATACCGCAAGAGGAAAGAGAAGTCTTTGGATCCCATGCACCCGGAGGTAGGCAATCAGGTGATTGCCAAGTTTTTTCAACCATTTGAAGAGCATTTTCCCGGAGAGTGCGGGAAAGGATTGAATTTTTTCTTTTCGGATGAACTTGAGTTCCGCATCCGGGGTAATCTGTGGAATGATGTGTTTGCAGAGGAGTTTCAGCGGCGGAAGGGATATGATATCCGCCCTGTTCTCTACCAGCTTTTCAGGCAGGCAGACCAAAACTTCATCAAGACCCGTCTGGATTATTGCGATGTGATTGTGCAGCTGGAGGAGGAACACTACTTCCGAAAAGTCTATCGTTGGCACGAAGAGCGTGGCATGGTGTACGGCTGTGATCACGGTGGAAGAGGCAAAGATGTCACGGAGTTCGGCGATTACTTCCGGACGCAAAAGTACAATCAAGGGCCCGGGTGCGACCAACCGAAGCTGGAATCGGATATCGTCAAGAATAAAGTGGCTAGCTCCATCGCCCATCTGTATCAGCGCCCTCGCGTGTGGCTGGAGGGTTTTCACAGCAGTGGATGGGGCACGTCCTCCCAGGATCTGGCGGACGCGCTGGCGCGAAATTTTGTCATGGGGCATACCCTTTTGTCGCTGCACGGCTTTTACTATTCCACCCATGGAAGCTGGTGGGAATGGGCGCCGCCGTGCAATTGCGTCAGGGTTCCCTATTGGAAGGATATGAAGCAACTCCTGGCCGGGGTTGAACGCATGAGCTATCTCTTAAGTCAGGGGGTCCACTGCGCTCCGGTGGCGATTTTATATCCGGTTGCCGCCATAGAGGGGGGCATAGAGGGGGAGGCAGCTGTTGAGGCCGCATTCTCCATGGGAGAATCCC
>JAHZBS010000341.1 GCA_019423265.1 Clostridiales bacterium | reverse complement strand
GGCGTTCCCATATAATATCCCAGCTGTCCAAGGCGGATCTGAACAGCATACACATCGGATCCGATATGTCCATTTTTCAGCGTGCGGAAGGAATCGCCAAAATATCCGTAGGTTCCTTTCACGATGGTAACATGTGTGCCATAGGGCACCAATTTTCTCAGCTCCTCCGCGTCTTCGTTGAACATCCGGATGCAGCCCTTTGAGGCGTTGCTGCCCACCGTCCACGGCTCATCGGTTCCATGGATTCCATATTGGCCCCATGGAACATTGAGCGCCATCCACGTCCCTCCAAATCCTTCGTTCCAGGTATCCTTGGACACGATCTTCCAGGTTCCAAGGGGCGACGGCGTTGTATATTTCCCTCCGCTGCACGGAAAGGTCTTAAATAGTTGTCCGTTCTGATAGACGTAGAGCTTATCTTCATTCAGATCCACATAGATATAAAACTCTTCTCTCTGAGCCCCCGCCGGCCCGGATGCTGCTTCCAATATGCCATCCGGCTGGGTGACCAGCTGCACTAAAATATAGAGGCCAACCAGGCACGCCGCTATCGGTATGGATTTTCTCAGACAGGATGGCTTTTTTTTCACAGAGATCCCTCCTGATACGAAGTTCTCCTATACTATATGCCCGGATACCTGGATTCATACATTTTCGGGTCCCAACCCAGTATACTCGATCACCACGCAACCTGCAAGTGCCGTCACATTGCCTTTACAATGGCCTCCACCGTCTCCTCCACAGTGTACCCGCTGCACGGGAGTATCATATCCGCATAGCGCTCATACAAGCCGGCGCGCTGGTCAAATACATCCCGCATCGTGTTCCCCTCGGGGATGACGATACCCCGCGTTTTGATGTTATCGAGACGGCGCATCATCTCCTCATAGGAAAGCTGAAGGTAGACGATCCATCCCCCTTGCCGCAGATGCTCCATGGCCGCCTCGCTGTACACCACGCTTCCGCCAGTTGCGATTACAGTCTGACGGCATTTGAGGGAGCGAACCGCCGCCTCCTCAGCCTGTAGAAACGCCTCAACGCCGCTGTTGTCCAAGATCTGTTGCAGCAGTCGGCCTTCCCTCTTTTGGATAACCAGATCCGTATCCACAAACTCCGCTCCCACGGTTTTCGCCAGGACGACTCCCACGGTGCTCTTTCCACAGCCAGGCATTCCAATCAACACAATATTCTTCACGGCTACAGCAGATCCCCTTTCCTCGGCCCGCTATCCTACCCAATAGCCTGCACAAACTCCGTCCAGATACTGTTATACAGATCCGAAGCTTCGTTGCTGATGACCTGGATAAACTCTACATTTTTCCGATTTTCCTCCGGTATATTGATGGCCGAATTGCTGGTATACTCTTCCGGCAGGAACTCATAGGCCGCCTTGTTGGGGCACAGATATAGGATCTGCGGATAGATGTCCGCTGCCACTTCTCCCCGCAATATATAATCCAAAAAGGCGTGGGCGTTCTTTTCATGAGGCGCGTTGCTGGGGACAAAGACGGCGTCGATTCCGAATCCCAGCCCCTCTTCCGGGTAGACGACTTTCAAATCCGGGTTTGCCATGAGGCAGGTCGCCGCCTGGGACGTAAACATATAGCCGACGGTGGCTTCCCCCTCCAGCAGTTTGTTGTACGGCGTGTCATAGTCCAAAACTCGGACATTGTCCTTTAATTCCATCAGTTTGGACTTGGCCTCCCCCAGCACCGCGGAGTCCTCTTCATTTAGCGATTTTCCCATGGTTTTCAGGGTTATGCCGATGATGTTTCGAGCATCGTTAACCAGCACCAGGGAATCCTTCAGCGCTGGATTCCACAGGTCCGCATACCCCTTGATCTCCACGTCCACACGGCTGGGATCATAGACGATAAGCGGCGTTCCTACGCCGTAGGGCACCGTGTACTCATTGTCGGGATCAAAATAATTTCCCAAATAGGAAGGATCTAAGTTTTCGTAGTTGGAGATCTGCCCTTTGTCCAATTTCTTCACAAGTCCTTTATCGATGGCCATCTTAACGATGTAATCGGATGCCAGGACAATGTCGTACTCCCCGCCCTGCACCGTTTCCAGCTTGGACAACATCTCTTCGTTGGTGCTGAAATTGCTGTAATTGACAGTAATCCCGGTCTCCTCCGTAAAGGCTTTCAGAATATCGTCAGGGAAGTAGGTCGCCCACGTAAAGACGTTCAAGACCTTCTCCTCTGCATTTTTGTCTGTAGACGGCTGGCTGGAATCGCCTGCGCTGCCGCACCCGACAAGCAGAGTCATAGCCATAGCCGCTATCATCAATCCCACAAGTAGCTTCCTCATAATTCCTCTCTCCTGTTTTTCTTAAATTTATTGGCCCCCAGAATCTGGGATACAATGACAATGAAAAAGGTAACGCCCATGGTCAGCGTGCAGAGCGCGTTGATCTCCGGCGTCACCGCAGTCTT
>JAHZBS010000340.1 GCA_019423265.1 Clostridiales bacterium | reverse complement strand
GTGGTCGTGCCGTAGGCTTCCAGGTGGAACGGATCGATCATATTCACATCGTTCAAGTCAGCCGTGGCCGCCTCGTAGGCCAGATTGACCGGATGCTTCAGCGGCAGATTCCATATGGGGAAGGTCTCAAATTTAGCGTATCCCGCATGGATCCCCTTTGTATGTTCATAGTACACTTGAGACAGACATGTGGCCAGCTTTCCGCTTCCCGCCCCCGGCCCTGTGACCACCACCAGCGGTTTTGTCGTCTCAATATATGGATTCGAGCCATATCCGTCCTGGCTGACAATCAAGTCCACATTTGTGGGATACCCTTTGATGGGCCTATGGATATACGTAGTCAATCCCAACATCTCTAATTTCTTGCGGAAGGTATCCGCCGCCGGCTGGTCCGTATACCGGGTGATCACCACGCTGCTGACCGTCAGCCCCAGCCTTCGGATACTGTCGATCAACCGGAGCACATCCATGTCATACGTTATACCGATATCAGCGCGAACCTTGTTTTTCTCAATATCACCGGCCCCAATACAGAAGATGATCTCTGTCTTCTCTTTGAGCTCCTGCAAAATCCGAATTTTGGCGTTCATCTCGAAGCCTGGCAGAACCCTGGCAGCGTGGTAGTCGTCAAACAGCTTGCCGCCAAACTCCAGATACAGCTTGTTGTCAAATTTTTCAATTCGCTTTACAATCTGCTCTGTCTGCATCTTCATGTACAAATCGTGGTCAAATCCCTGTGTCATCGTTACCTCCATGTGGCCGGCTTGGGGCCATGCTGGGTGACGGCGCATCGGACGGTCAAGCCGTTTATCCCCGGCGCATTGCGCTCCGCCGCCTTTGATATCCGCCTCTCGGCTTGTCCCATCGGACGAGAAAAAGCCTCCTGCAATGATCCACTCCATATTATACATCTTTTCGTGGATTTTACAAGAGGTGCAACCTACAAAAATCGTTTTTTGTCAAATTATAAATCGTGTGGCGGAATCAATTTTGTACTTGCGTTTCATTGTTTCAACGGGCGCCTGCTTATAGAACTTAGCGCTATCCTCGCCGTTGTAGCAGTGCCAATAGCGGTAAGAGATACCTATACTGTCCATCCTCTATTTTGTCGCATTTAGACGGCCATGCTCCTCAAGAACCCGCTTAAGTCTCCCAAGGCCTTCCAGGACATACTTTTGGGGACAAGCAAAATTCATACGCTCAAAGCCGGCGCCGCCTGTTCCGAACTGGGCGCCTTCAACGGTAAAGAACATGGCTTCCTTTTCCAAGAATTGCTTCCTCTCTGCCTCCGTCAGCTGGATCCGGCTAAAATCCAACCACTGGAGATAGGTTCCCTCCAGAGCGGTGACGCCAATTTCCGGCATGTTAGCATGGACATACTCGCGGATCGCCTTCTGTGTACGGCTCAACTCCGCCAGCAGCTGATCAAGCCAGTCTTCACACCGGGTATAGGCCAGAAAGCACGCCTCATACCCTACGGCGTTGACGCTGGAGCGCATCTCATGACAGAATGCATTTCGCAGCGCATCATTGGGGATGATGATATTCGAAGTATGTAAGCCCGCCAAATTAAAGGTTTTGCTGGGAGCCGTACAGACGATCAGATTCTCCTGACAGAAGGGCGCCGCCAGAGCAAAGGTCGTATGCTCGATCCCCGGCATGACAATATCGGAGTGAATCTCATCGGATATGATGGTCACCTCACAGCGTTTACAGATTCTTCCAACCTCTTGGAGCTCTTCCTTCGTCCACACGCGGCCCACCGGATTGTGGGGGCTGCAAAATAAAAGCGCTTTGGTGGACGGCTCCTGCGCCTTCTGTTCGAGACCGGCAAAATCGATCTCATACCGATCCTTCCCCCTCAGCAAAGGCACTTCAAGCCGACGGCATCCCGCTTGTTCCGATGCGTTTAAAAAAGGGGGATACACCGGCGGCATTACAAGCAGCCCTTCTCCAGGGCGGACGAGCGCTCTAACCGCTGCGTTAAATCCAGTGACGACGCCAGGCACCGTCACAATCCACTCTTTCTCTATCTTCCAGTGATGCCGGCGTTCCATCCACCCACCGACGGCATTATAATAGCGAGACGTGGGATTGGTATATCCAAAGATCTGAGAGCGCACATAGTCCGTTAGCCCCTCAATGAGCTCCGGCGGATGGACAAAATCCATGTCGGCCGTTGTAAAGGGAACAATGTCAGGGCCCGCCTCCGGACAAATGGTCCGCATGCTCATCCATTTTCCGGACCCCTGAACCGACCGGTCCACCAGGGTTGTAAAATCATAGGTCAACTATCTTTCCTCCTAAAACAATCCTTATAAAACCATCCCCTGAGGACAGAGATATCTCTGCCATCAGGGGGCGCGACAAACGTTGTTTACTTAGCAAGACGATCTTTTAGGGAAGCCAACTGATCCGCCAGCTCTTTTGGCAGCTTATCGCCAAACTTCTTGTAGAATTCTTCGATGCCTTCCGCCT
>JAHZBS010000034.1:13017-15944 GCA_019423265.1 Clostridiales bacterium | reverse complement strand
GCGTGACCATCGTGGAGATCATGGGCCGAAACGCAGGATGGCTGACGGGCGCTGCCGCACTGGCGGCCTGTGAGGACTGTGAAGGGCCGGATATGATCTTTCTGCCGGAGATTCCCTTTGATATCCAACAGTTTATCCGCCGGGTGGACGAGCTTCAAAAACATAAGAAATCCGTTGTCATAGCTGTATCGGAGGGGATCCGGGTGCCGGATGGGCGGTATGTGTGTGACTTGACGGATCATCTGGAATTTAAGGACGACTTTGGCCATACGATCCTCTACGGGACCGCGCGGTATCTGTCGGACCGCATTTACCGCGAGCTCGGGTGTAAGACGCGGGCCATTGAGTTTAATACGCTCCAGCGCTGCGCTGCACACATTGCGTCCAGGGTGGATATTACCGAAGCTTTTCAGGCGGGGGGAGCCGCCGTCAAAGCCGCCTTTGAGGGGGAAACGGGCAAAATGGTCATCCTCAAGAGACTCTCCAATGAGCCATACCAGTGTACGACCGGACTGGCGGATGTCCATGCCATCGCCAACGCAGAGAAGAAGGTTCCCCGTGAGTGGATCAACCAGGAGGGAACCTTCGTTACGCCAGAATTTTTGAGCTATGTGCGCCCGCTGATTCAGGCGGAGCTGACACCGATCATGGTGGATGGTCTGCCGCGGCATTTATACTGCGAAGGGCGCTCGAAGCTGGCCGGCACAATCTCATAGCCAACCTCAGCATAGACGGGCCGCCGTGTACGGATTCTTTCGTATACGGCGGCCCTGTGTCATACTGTTTCGCCTGCCTGGCAAGTTTCAATCCATATAGGGTTTGTGAAGGCCCTGACACCGCTATCCAGAAACTGCTCCGGGTTAACGGACCGTATGGTCCCGTCTTGGAGATAAGCTCTGGCCAGCACCCAGCGGCAAGGGCGGTTAAGCTGGCGGCTGCCCTGAAAATCCTTTGCGTCCTGAAGATCCCATGCAAACTCCACGAGCCCGTCAGCGATGAGCTCAATTCGGAGAATATTTTGCGCAGCGTGACAGAAGACTTCCACCTGCAAAGGCTTTCCCTCATAGACCACGGTATCCCCAATGCCCTTGCCATCCACAGATAAATCCAGAAAACTGCCGGGGTAGCTGGCATTGGTTACCCTGCCGGCGATCAAGGCTTCAATGATAGCCCGATCCTGTAGGACGCCCTCCGTCCTGACGAAGGAACATTTTTCGCCCGGCATGTAGTTGGTCCCGTCATGAGTATCCGTCGTCCAGAGGCAGATAAGTTTTCGCCCCCGGTTTAAGAAATCAAACCATGTTTGAAAGTCACAGTTTTCCACCAAGCCAATCTCCTGATACTGGGATGCGACCCACCAGGAACGGAAATAGGCGCTTTCCGGCCGGGAAGCAGTTTGAAGCCGGTGGGAAGGGTGATTTAGCATAAGTATGGCCGGGTGATCCGCAGAGCTTTGTTCCCTCACCTGTTGAATCCAGCTTCCCTCTCCCTGGCTGGCGTCCACATCGGCCCGAACATTGAGAGCGTTCATGTGAGTCCGGGCATTCATCAGCTCCTGGCCGGGCAGGGCGATAAAGTGGCCGGGCCAATCATGTTGACTGAGACGATTGGAGAGAAGCCGTTCCGGACTTAAGTCTGTCAATACGATGTACGAAAGCCCGTTGGCCCGGGCAGCTTGGGCGATGCGCTGCGGCGATGAGCCGGCATCCTCAAAGTAGGAATGTACGTGGTGATCGCCCCGGATCCACCCGGATGGAACCTCAAATTCCCTCTGAAAGCCAATGTCTAAAAAAATCTCCCGCTGAGGGACCGGGCTCCGGACAATGCGCCTGTATTCCCACCCCGCCCACAGATCCAATTGTACCTGACCTCCCACGTAGGGAAGGCGATAAAATTTTTGCCCGCACAGATCCCAGGTGGCCTCTTTCTGGCCGCAGCGCAGGATGGTCAGGCGGAAATCCAACTGCTGCTGGGTTTCCACAGCTAGATAGGAATAGGGAAAAGGGCGGCCCGGATTTTGGAAAAAGAGAGGTAGCCCATTCCATTCCGTGAAGCGAAAAGGGGTGTGGACTTCTGAAAAAACGACTTTCCACCAGCTACAGGGGGAGGTTTGGCCGTCGATGGGGATCTCCGCAACCTTATGGCCGCATTGCCGGGAATCTGGCATCCAGTGGATCGGGAGCTCCCCTCCCGGATCCTTGAAGACGGAGCAGCGCATCTCAGGGTCATAGCCGCAGGCCAGGGTGAGAGTCCGGATCTCCGGGGGTACCGGGATGAACAGCGACGCCTCCCAGGGAGAAAAGAACAAATTGGGCCCTGGCGGATAGAAATGGCTGGGCATAATCCCCGGCCCCGGAACGAGAAAAGGAAAGATTCCGTCCTCAGCCAGTATGTCAAAGGCTACGGCATCCCCCTCCGGTTGTCTCAGGCGGAGAAGCGAAATGCCCTCCTGGGCCAAAAGAACGGGCTTCCTCTCCCAGCGGGTCTGGGAAAACGATGTTTCATCCAGCGTCAATTCCAAGCTTTTTTCTCCGTCGGGTTGGATCCAGAAGCGCCCGGGGTGTAATGCCCAAAAGAAGAGAAGCGCTTCGCCTTGCCCTGTGAAATAGAGATGGACCTTTTTTAGTTTCATAGAAAATCTCCTTTTGCCGGATTTTTCATCTGTTTCTGAAACACGGCGGGGGTCACCCCCACCGATTTCTTGAATAGTTTAATGAAGTGTGGGGTGCTGGTGTAGCCCACCTTGCTGCACGTTTCCGCCACGGACAGATTTTCCTCCAGTAAAAGCCGCTTCGCGTGGGCCACCCGTTTTTGAATGAGGTAGTCTTTATACAGCTGGCCTGTGCTCTCTCGGATCATCTGGCTAGCATTGCCTAAGCTGACGCCAAATTCCGCCGCCACCCGATCCAAGGTCAGATCGTATTCCA
>JAHZBS010000034.1:0-13007 GCA_019423265.1 Clostridiales bacterium | reverse complement strand
GCATCGATGTACCGGACCATTTCCGCCGCTGTGTTAGACCGGTAGCAGTATAGATAGTACTGGACTTTATCGCACAGATCCTTGATGATCTCGGTGGTCTCGCTGCAAAAACGATCAATATCGTGAGCGGTCAGAATCCGGCTGATCTGTTGTTCCGACAGAGGGCATTGTAACTGCCTTCCGGCATCGACCAGATCCCCTAGAACGTCGGAAAAAATGTAGCGCTGAAGCAATATGCTGGGGGCTTTTAGCTGTAGCTCGTTGGAGAAAATCTTTATGTAGAGCTGCGCGTCCTGGTCATTGCCCACCTTTATGGCGCGGATCATTCGGGCGATAAGCTCTTTATCGTATTGCAGCGGATCCGCGGATACGGGATCCTTCTTCGAGAACTGGGAAATGGCTTCCAGATAGGAGGCGGATATTTTATAGATACTGTCATAGATCTCACCGCGGCCCAAGTGTACAGGATACTCTGCGGCGAGGAACACCGCTTTCAGCTGGCCGGCCAGATCATCCCGCAAGGTCCTTGCGCTTAGACTGCACAGAATGATGATATGATTGCGGTCGGCGCTCAGAAGGGGATACACTGGCAGATCGGGGCGGGAAAGCTTTTCAATGTCTCCGATGAGACGCGGGCCGTCAGCGCTCTCCGCACAGGCAGCGGCAAAGACGCAATAATAAGGGCCGGGTAAGGCAAGATCCACCGTCTCCATCTGCTCATAGATATGGTCCGTGATTTCCCCATTTAAAATGAGCTGAAGCAGCTGTTGCCGCACAAGAAAAATCTTGCTTTTCAGATCCTCACTTGTTAGCTTTTGCCGCTCCAGGGCCGTCTGAACGACGGTCTCAATGGCCAGGAGCTCATTGCGGGAAGGGGGATTTTCCTGATATTTTAATGCCAACCTTTTGATAGGAATATAATTTTTGTACGCAAGGTAGCAGGAGAATCCTAAGAGGAGAAAGAGGAACCCGAGGATGCAGATGATATTGACGGTCTGAAGCAAGGAGCTGATAAAGCCGCCTTCTTTCCAGGGGAAGACCTGGATCCGAAAGGGCGTCTTCTGAGCGGTCATCTCCAGCGGCGTATCCTTCAACGCCCGGTCTCCCTGGGGGGACTCGGAAGCCAATAGCGTGCCGCTGTAATAGAGCGACACGCTTCCGTCGATGCCTCCCGAGACGTCCCGTATCCGGCTCAGCAGGCTTTGGACTGTGGCAACAAAGCATATGGTCATATCTTGAGACTGAGATGGAAAGTTGGTATGGACAGGAAAAATGAATAGAACTTGGTCCAGGTCAGGGAGGATCTGGATCTCAGCTGTGTCCGCTTCGTTTATCGTTTGGTAGAGCGCCTCGCTGTCAGACACCCCTAATCTTCCGCTGAAATAACTGGCATAGTTAGAGCTGTAGCCGGTACACAGAAAGAGCTGCGGGTCATCCCGATAGAACATAAAGTATGTGTCAGAGATAGAAGAGCGGTTCACATAGCGGGCAAAATCCTCCAACAGATCCATCTCATAATATTTGTTGCGCTTAATATAGCTCAAACGGTACACGGGTTTGATATAGAGATTGGATGAGATCTCCTCAAAGATTGCGTACTGGTTCTCCATGTCCTTCAGGACTAAGTCCATCTTATGGGTCATGCTATTTTCATTGGCTTCCCGCAGATCGTGGACGGAGAGATAACACAAAAACAGGCCGATGAGAGAGCAGGAGAGCAGTACAATGCTGAGGTAGGAGATGAAATAGCTGACAAAGAGGCTTTTGTTTTTTATCCCATGCTTCATAGTAATATCCCCACTTTCGAGTCAGTCCGCCAAGAGCGGTATCCTCTCGGTACGCGCTTACAGGATCGGATTCGGGGGTCAAAAGAGCCCGAATCCGATCCTGCAAAATAGGCGCGCTAGTTTATGGATTCGTAGTAGTCTTCATAGTAGGAAAGATACTGGGAGAATTCCATGGATTCCAGGGTGCGGAAATAATCGTCCAGCTCGTCCAGGGATCGGGCCCCTGTAATGAATTGCGCGGATTGTGTCTCTGCGTAGCCGTCTAGGACGGTCTTTAGATCCGCTATTTTGGATGCGGCGTCCTGGCTGTAAAAGGCGATTTGGGGATACCCCATGACTGCATATGGCAGAAGATGATCCGTAACGCCGGCGCGATACCAGCCTTCGCCGGTGGTTAAATCAAATTTTTCCTCGTATTCCAGCCCCTGGAGTGCAAACATTTCCGGGTATTTGCCGATCTCATATCCAAGGCTGCTGCTGGGCCAGCCATTAAGCTCGGCTAAGCGGTACGTATAATTGCTCGTCAACCCGGCGTATTTGGGGTCATTGGTAAAATCATCATAGACCGCATAGCCGCTGGCGCTGGGATCGATCTTCCAGCCGCATACCATGCCCAACGTGTCGTCGGAGCCGGCCATGGGGCCATACTGGGCGTAATACATATGGCAATAGAAGAAGTCAGCGAAGCGGCAGGCCAGCTCCGGGTATTTACATTTGTCTGTGACGGCGAATCCGCCTGTGGTGATTGTCCCCTGGCTGGCATACCACACCGGCGTTTGACTGTATTCGCTGGTCAACGGTTTCACCGCCGGCCACTCGGTAAAGGTCTCCTTCAGGTGCAGGTGGGGAGGATCCGCAATGACTCCCACTTTGCCGGCGGCAATCTCTCCGCTGACGCTGGTCGTATCGACGGTGTAGAAGTCTTGGGAGATGTACCCCTTGTCATAGTAGTCTTTCATCAGCCGCAGATACTCTCCGTAGACTTCTTTGTCCCCATAGGGGATGACCACCTTGCCATTCCGAAGAGCCGGCGATAGGCCCTGTGGATCATTCGTGACGTATCCGAAGGCGCTCAGCAGGAGAACACAGGGGTTGACAGACTCATAGCCGCCTCCAATGGGGGTAATGTCCGCCCCCCGCGACTGAAATGTCTGTAGCATCTCTGTAAAAGCCTCCAGCGTCGTAGGAATCTCCATGCCGGCCTCCTGTAGCCATGTCCCGTTGAGGAAAAGTCTGGGCATGGCGCCTACATCGCTTGGCGACGAAATCAACCCGAGGGAATAGATATTGCCGTCAGGGCAGGTGATGCGCTCCTTCCATTCAGGATTTTCCTCGTAGATCCCAGACAGAGAGGGCATGATGGTTTCGTTGATGTAGGGGGTGAGGGAAATCAGAATTTTTTCCTCCATGCCATAGGAAACCATCTCCACCGGCGTTATGTCCATATCGAGAAACACGTCCGGCAGATTGCCGGAGTTGAAGGCCAACGCCCGGTAATCATCAGGCTCGAGGGTCTGCTCGATCTCAACGTTGATATTCATCTTCTCCTTCACAAAAGCCCACATCCAGACATCCTCCGGGTCGCCGGAATCGGCCTTTGCCTTGACAGCAATTTTGAGAGTAAGATT
The DNA here is from genome assembly GCA_019423265.1 of Clostridiales bacterium. The sequence goes on along the minus strand of JAHZBS010000034.1, from coordinate 9,592 downwards.
CTCTCCCTCCTTGACCAGGGGAAGCTCGCCGTCAAAATTCAGATAGTCGGGTACGCTGTCGCCGGAGCTTGGCTTGCTATCGCCGCTGGCGTTCGAGGGCTCCTGGGAGCTCTCCTCTTTCTCTTTGCAGCTTGTGGCGCCCGCCAAGAGCATGGCGCATAAAAGCAAACAAAGGGTGGATCTCAACATGGCTCTCACTGTTTTCATAAACAATCCTCCTCGTATAGAATAAGTATATGGCAACGGACCCAATAGGACATTGGGAAAATATCCCGTCCGTATCACCCTTTAACGGATCCGATCATCACCCCTTTTACAAAATATTTCTGAACAAAGGGGTAGGCGATCAACAGGGGAGCGCTGGCGATAAAAATAAGAGAATATTTCATCGCCTCGGCCATCAGCGCCTGCCGCATGGCCTCCTCCATGGCCTCGTCGCTGATACCGGTTGCGTCGGCCATAGCGTTTTCATTCATGATCAGAATATTTCGCAAAATCAACTGAAGAGGCCATAGGCTCCGGTTTTTGACATAGAGGAGCGCCGTATAATAATCATTCCAGCGCCCTACGCCATAGAAAAGCGCCATGACGGCGATGATAGGCATGGACAGAGGGATGGCGATCCGGAAAAAATACGTAAACTCGGAAGCGCCATCGATGGACGCCGCCTCGTAGAGGGATTCGGGGATGGAGCTTGAAAAAAACTGCCGGGTTACGATTAAATTATAGCAGCTGACCCCAGTGCCAATGATCAGCGCCCAGGGCGTGTTCAAAAGCTGCAATTTGTTCATCAGTATGTAGCTGGGCACCATACCGCCAGAGAAGTACATGGTGATAAAGAAAAACCAGGACAAACCGTTGTGGCCGGGCAGCCTCTTTTTGCTCAGAACATAGGCGGCGGGTATGGTCAGCGCCAGGTTGTAGAGGGTTCCCGCAAAAGTATACAGGATGGTGTTCCGGTAGCCGGTCCAGATAGACCGATTCTTAAATACATTTCCATAGGCATCCAGGGATATTCCCTTGGGCCAGAAGAAAACTTGCCCTGCGGACACGGCGTAGGGGTCGGATAAAGATGCGATGATGATGAAGTATAGGGGATAGACCATAATAACACAGATCAAGACCAAAATCCCCAGATTGATGGCGTCAAAGAGTCTGTCAGAGTGACTTTTTTTCATACTATTCTCCATTCCGGAGCGTCAGCGACGGGGCAAACTTCTGCCATAAGAGCTATTTGTGGCGCTCCGGCACAAATAGACTAACTCCATTCCGAAGCTCTACCACAGCCCGATGCTGGTTAACCGTTTGGAGAGCTGATTCACCAAAATGATAATGAGAATGTTGACCGCGTTGTTAAACAGCCCAATCGCCGTGGAATAGCTGAACTGTCCCCCCTGCAAGCCGATCTCATAGACATAGGTGGAGATGACGCGGGAAGTCTCCAAATTCAAACTGTTCTGGAGCAGGTAAATCTTTTCAAAACCGACGGAAAGGATCTGCCCGGTATTGAGGATCAACATGGTGACAATCGTCGGAAGGATAGAGGGGATATTAATGTGGCGGACAATCTGAAAGCGGGAGGCGCCGTCGATTCTGGCCGCCTCCACCAGCTCAGGGGAGATGTTGGACAGGGCTGCGAAATAAATGATGGCCCCCCATCCGATGCCTGACCAGACGCCGCTCCAAACGTAGATGGTCCGAAAATAGCCCGGAATCGTGATGAAATCCACGCGCTGTCCTCCCAGGGCGGCTATGATATTGTTGAACAGCCCGTGGTCCCGATTGAGAAAAAGCAGCACCATAGAACAGACGACAACCGTGGAGATAAAATGGGGAATATAGGTGATCATCTGCACAGCCTTTTTAAAGATCGGATTGTCCACTTCATTCAGCAGGATGGCTAAAATCACCGGGCAGGGGAAGGTGGCCAGAGAGTATAGGCTGATCAGCGCCGTGTTCTTTAAAATTTTCCAGAAATCCGGATAGGTGAGAAATCGCCTGAAATGTTCCACGCCGACCCACGGGCTTCCCCAGAATCCAAGGCTTGCCTTGAAATCCTTAAAGGCAATCTGAACGCCATAGATGGGGATATAGTGAAAAATGAAGACAGCTGCCACAGCCGGCAGAATAAGAACATAGCACTGCCAGTTTTTTGCGGCTCGCCGGAGCCAGCGGGTAAATCGGGCGCCGGCCCTCTTGGAAAAGGTGGTTGACGGTACAAGGTTGATAGACTCCATAGCTAGACTCCTACTCATAAGTTTGGGGGATTAAGCCGTTGTCCCTAGTATAGGCTTTCAACGCTCTGGAAGTAAATAGCGATAACCCAATTCGGAATAGCGATTTCCCGTCCCCTGCTTGCGATATCGGGCATTCTTGACTTATGAATGATTGCGCGGTATAATACCTTATGAAGAATAGGGAGGGTTGTACAGTGCCATTACAAGAATCCCGCGCAAAAAGGAAGCTGCCGCATCTATGATTTTGCAACCATTGATGCGGCAGCTTCTTTTTGGCGGTATGAGAATGTTTTAGCGCTACAGGTCTGTTTTCCACAGCCCATGTAGATTGCAGTAGGCGTAGGCGGCAACGGGCCTGTCATCATCGGTCAGGCGGAAGGATGCCACCGGCTCCCCATCAAAGGGCAAATTTTTGCGCTGTCCCCCCTTTTCCGTGAGAAGGTACACCCAGTTGATGCTGTGCTCCTTAGCCATTGGATGGTGTGTACTGCCCACAGTAACGGTCACGTCGCAGCCCTCCACCGAAACCTGGGGTACGTGCTTTTCCTGCGCGCCCTCCGAGGTGTTGGCGATGAGCTCTTCCATGGGTTCACCGCCGCAGGACAGCTCGCCGCTCCCGTGAATCAGGCCGACCAGCGTGCCATCCTTCTTGCTCTGATAAAATCGATGCGTATCCTGCATACCAATCTCCTTTCCGGAGCGTGTGACGCTCCGACACAGATAGCCGTGTCTCCTTAAAGATAATGGAGATAGTATGCGCTAGAAATCCACGATTTATACTGCTTATTTCAGGGTGAGTCCAATCAGATCGTCCACCGGCAGTGCAAAGATAAGCCCCTTAGCCGGTGTCTTGGAGCCGACGGCCAGATTGATTGCCTGCATGACCGCCTGTTTAATCTCCTTTTTGATCAAGATCGCCACGATTTCCCTCTCCTGCTGGATGGAGATGCCGAAAAACTTTTCTGCGGACTCATGGCTTACGTCCCGGGCGTGAATGGCGGTTCCGCCGGTAGCCCCGGCGCCTCTGGCCGCGGTGACAGCCTGATCACAGTACCCTGGGTTGACGACGGCGATGACAAGTTCAAATTTGATAGACTCTTCCATAGAGGTTCCTTCCTTTTCGAGTGGTGTGGATTCTTCTGACAAAGCCTGGAATAGGGAGCCGGTAATGCCGGACAGTGGGATCGAGAAGGCGATCCCCTTGCCGGGACGCTTAATGTGCAGTTCATCGGAAAAGATCGAGAGCATGGCCGAGACTTTCTGGCTGCTTGCCAAGGTCAGCACCACGTCCTTGTCCGTTTCGCCCAGGCCAAACCAGTCCAAAATCTCAGAGCTGGCAGTCCCCAGGCCCAGGCAGACCAGATGAAAGGTGAGCTGTTGCCGCCGGCAGATGGCGGCGATTTTTTCTCCCTGACCACGGTCGACGATGGTCGTCAGAAGTTTAATATTGGATTTGTTCATTCCGAAATCTCCTCATAATCTATGATATCGTCGGCGTCCTCCGCATTTTCTTTCGCGGCATCCTCCGCCATGCGCGCCATTTTCTTTTTATAGAGCAAGCCCATGAGCTGGACGGTGATCAGCGGCGTCATGGCGACCATGGCCACAACCCCAAAGGCGTCAGTTAAGATATTGCCGCCAAGGCTCTCACAAGCCCCCATGGCAAAGGGAAGCAGGAACGTTGCGGTCATAGGACCGCTGGCGACACCGCCGGAGTCAAAGGCAATACCCGTAAAAATGGGCGGAACGAAGAAAGTCAAACCGATGGCGATGGCATAACCAGGGATCAGGATCCAATAGATGGAGATCCCGGTCAGGACTCGGACCATGGAGAGTCCGATGGAGACAGCGACGCCGATGGACAGGCAAAGCCGCATGGATTTCTGCGGAATCGCGCCCTGCGAGATCTCTTCCACTTGCCGGTTTAAGACGTGGACGGCCGGCTCTGCGGTCACGATGAAATAGCCGATGACCATACCGATGGGGATGAGCAGCCATTTGTAGGGCGAGGCGGCGATGGAAGAGCCGATGAATTGTCCCACCGGCATAAAGCCCACATTGGCGCCGGTCAAAAATAGCACCAGACCAATAAAGGTATAGATCATTCCCACGCCCACTTTGACCAGCTGCTTTTTCCTAAAGAAATGAGAGATCAGCTGAAAGAGGATGGAAAATACGAGGATGGGGACGAGGGCCACGAGGACTTCCTCAAAATAGACGGGAAAATTGGAGCCGAACGCCTGCGCCACATCCACAGTGGTGGATGGGTCGGAGATGGTGCTGGGCTGGTAATTGGCAGTGGACGGGTTGTAGAAGATGCCCAGCAGCATGACGGCCAGGATCGGGCCAATGCTGCACAGCGCCACGAGACCAAAGCTGTCATCCTGAGAATTCTTGTCTCCGCGGATGGATGCCATACCGATACCCAGCGCCATGATGAAGGGCACGGTGATAGGCCCGGTTGTGACGCCGCCGGAATCAAAGGCGACGGGGATAAAATCATTGGGTACAAAAATCGATAGGATGAAGACCAGAAGGTAAAAGACGATGAGCATGTGTGCTAGCTTGATCCGAAAGATGGTGCGCAGCATGGCGACGACCAAAAAGAATCCCACGCCCACGGCAACGGTCAAAATCAGTACCATGTCCGGGACTGCCGGAACCTGGGTAGCCAACACTTTCAGATCCGGCTCCGCGATGGTGACGACGGTGCCGATGACAAGGCCGATAACGATGATCAAAAGAAGATTTTTAGAGCGGGTCAGCTGAGCGCCGATGCCGTCTCCGATGGGCATCATAGACATGTCGGAGCCAAGGGAGAAGAATCCCATGCCGATAATGAGAAGCATAGCGCCCACGAGGAAGAGAACGAGAGTCCCCACAGACAGCGGTGCGATGGTGATACTCAGGAAGGCGACGATCAGCGTTATGGGCAGTACGGACGATAAAGCTTCCAATATTTTTTCTTTTAATTTTTTATTCATCCGTTCCTCCTATCATCAGCGGGCTGCAATCGCTTCAGCGTCAGACAGGATCCTGTCAAATTTGTCGAGGGCCAAGGATACGGGCTCCGGGCGGGTCATATCCACACCGGCGTGAAGCAGGCTGTCCAGAGGGTCCCGGCTTCCGCCGAGGCTTAAAAACTCCAGATACGGCGTCACGGCGGCAGCGCCTTCGGACAAGATCCGTTCACTCAGATACACAGCGGCTGCGTAGCCGGTGGCGTATTTGTAGACATAGAATGGCCGGTAGAAATGGGGGATGCGGGACCACTCATACCGGATATCCGGATCCATGGTCAGGGAGGGCCCGTGATACTGCTCATAGAGAGAGGCGTACAGATTGGTGAGAACCGTGCTGTTGAGGGCATTTCCCGATTCCACCAGGGCGTGGGTCTCCTTTTCAAATTCCGCAAACATGGTCTGCCGGTACATGGTGCCCTTGAAGTTTTCCAGATATTGATTCAGCAAGTATAGCCGGAAGGAATCCTCAATGTCCTGGCGGAGCAGGTATTCGATCAGCAGGTTTTCGTTGACGGTGGAGGCGACCTCTGCGACGAAGAGCTTATATCCGGCCGTCTGATACGGCTGATGCCGATTGGAATAGTAGCTGTGTAGCGAGTGTCCCATCTCATGGGCCAGCGTGGAAACGCTGTCCAGAGTTCCGGTAAAATTCAGCAGAACATAGGGCGAGCTGTCATAGGTCCCCCAGGAGTAGGCGCCGCTGGATTTTCCTTTGTTCTCATAGACGTCGATCCACCGGCTGTTTAGGCCGGTTTGCAGAATCTGACCGTACTCATCCCCCAACGGTTTCAGAGCCTGCGATACAAGCTCCTTGGCCTCATCGAAGGAGTAGCGCTGATTCAATTCCGCCACCAACGGGGCATACATGTCGTAGCAGTGCAGCTCATCAAGGTGGAGCAGCTTCTTTCGCAGCGCCACGTACCGGTGCATAACAGGTAGCCGGCCGCGGATGACAGCGATCAGATTGTCATACACAGCGAGAGGGATATTTTCATCGTCCAGGGACATTTGGAGGGCCGACTCATAGCGGCGGGTCCGGGCTAAAAAGACGTCTTTTTTGACGCTAGCGCTGTAGGTCGCCGCCAGCGTATTGGCGTGGCTTCGGTATCCCGCGTAAAAGCTGGTGAACGCCTTTTCCCGGATGGAGCGATCTTCGCTGGTCTGCAAAAGGATAAAATTTGCGTTGGTGACGTCAAGGTCGCCGCCGTCCGTGAGAACCGGATCGTACTTCATATCGGCGCTATTTAGCATAGTAAAGATGTGCTGCGGGCTGGAGGCCAGCTCTCCCATCCCGGCCAGAATCTGTTCTTCCGGAGCGCTGAGTGTGTGAGGTTTCTGGCGGATCAGCTCTTCAAGAGGGCGGCGATACTCGGCTAGCTCGCTGGCGGTCAGGTAGGATTCTAAGATTGCGTCGTCCAGCGACAGAAGCTCCGGCTGGAGAAAGGCCAGCTTTTCGCTGATGGCCACGTTGACGCTCATGGCGCGGTCTGTCATGGCCTGGGGGACGTCCAGCGTATTGTCCTCATCCTGCCGCATCTTGGCGTAGGTGTACACGTTTTCCATTTTGCGGGAGAGACCGGTCTCTAACGCAAGACAGCGGGCCACTGTGGCGGCGCCGTCTCCCAGAGTACCGGCAAAAGCGGCAACGGCCTCGGCCATAGGCATCAGAGCGCTTAGGTCTTTCTCCCAGGCTTCTTCATCGGCGTACAGACGAGTTAAGTCCCACGTGTCCGAAACGGGTATCTCAGCTCGGGGGCGAATGGCGGTGTTTTCCATACAGTACCTCCTTTAGTTATTGACTGGTAATATCTTTAGTATACCATCCTTTGGATTTCAAAGCAATGCACTTGACGGCAAAAAAAAAGTAGGATACAATAAAAATGCAATATCCGGCTAAGGAGGATACAGGCAGATGAAGATAGCACAGATGGGACGGACCGGGTTACAAGTTGGGTGCGTTGGGTTTGAGTTGAGTCCGCTAAAAAATCGGTCTTACGAGGAGGCGGCGAGGATACTGCAGCGGGCGGTAGGCGCCGGCGTCACCTTTTTTGATATAGGGCTTCCCTGTGGGGAGATCCAGCGGCGGATTGGACGCGGGCTGGCTCCCGTTCGAGAGAAGGTGGTGCTGGCGGGGAGTTTTATTCCTTCGACGACCCAGGAGCTAGAGCGGGATCTCTCCGCCATGCTGCGGGATTTGAAGACGGAGTACCTGGACATCCTCCAAATTCACGACCCTGATTTTTTACCGCGCCCTGGCGATGACAGCGGCCTCTTTGACGCACTGATCAAGGCCAAGGAGGAAGGGAAAATTCGCCATATTGGGATTACAACGGGAAATTGGGAGATGGCAGTGAAGGCCCTGGAGTATGGGTGGTATGACACCCTTCAATATCCGTGGAGCAGAGGGAGCGAGGAGGAAGAGCTGAGCCTTCTGGATTTCTGCCTTGAGGCGCAGGTGGGCAGCATCAGCGTTCCGCCGGAGGAAGCGAGCGAGGATTTGGAGGCGGACTGCCGGTTTCTAGGCGAGCGGCAGGACCATGTGTCCCTCTGGCTTTTGGATGAGGCCATGGGCTTTGAGCAGTTGATAGCTTGGGGAAAAGGGTGAGGATATGAGGAAGGAAAAAAAGCCGAAGCGGAAAGCGAGCAGGGCCGAGCGCATCGTGTTAAACAGTCTGTTGTGTATCTGCATTGCGGTGCTGGCATTCTGTCTGTACAAGATCGGCGGCATTATGTATGGCTATTATCAGAATCGCCAGGTACAATCGGAGGTACAGGCGCTTTTTCATGGAGATTCCACGCGCGAGCAGACGAGCAGGGGAGAGGATGCCTCCTTTGAAGAGAGCACTTCATATGAGGACTATACCCTTTCCCTGGATGCATTGCGGGAGACCAATCCCGATGTGGTGGGGTGGATTCAGGTGCCGGATACCCTCATCGATTACCCGGTACTCCAGACAACCGACAACAGCTATTATTTGACAAAGAACTTTTACCGGAAGTACAACAGCGCAGGGAGCATTTTCATGGATTATCGGAATGATCTCTCCGCCGGGCGGGATAATCTCATTCTCTACGGCCATCGGATGAAGGATACCTCCATGTTTGGAAATATCACAAAATTTCTCAAGGAGGATTTCTTCCGGGAGCACCCTAGCTTTACCTTTATCACAGACGGACATGTGTACACCTGCGAGATTTTCGCCGTGTATCAGACGACCACGGATTTCGAGTACGGCCGCGTGGGATTTGCCAGCGATGAGGATTATCTAAATTTTGTCGAAGAATGCAGGCGCCATTCGAAGTTTACAACCGATGTCACCGTTGGACCGGAGGACACAATCATAACCCTTTCCACCTGCGATTATGCCCTTGATAAAGAGAAGGGGCGCCTGGTGATGCAGGCGAAGCTAGTGGAAAACTAGGGAGGAAAAGGTCCGTGAACCGCAAGAGGCGAACGCTCTGTGATGGCCCAAGGCGCTCTTTTCCCTACATTTATGCCGAAATTTGCTCTCATTTTGTGAAGTTTTTTATCGATTGTATAATCGGAGAATGTATTGAATAATTATACAATCTGTGCTATACTTACGCTTTAAGAGCATTGTGGGAGGGGAACAGGAATGATCGAATGGATACAGAAGACGTGGCAGTCTTTTGCGGAATCCTTTGTGAAGAATTTTATCGTGGAAGACCGGTATATGCTCATTGTCAGGGGTCTGGGGACGACGATTCTGATTTCGCTGCTGGCAGTTTTGCTGGGGTGTATCATCGGATTTATCATGGCCTTCTTCCGCCTGTCGAAGATCAAAGTTCTCAACTGGATTGCGGGGATCTACATCGATGTGATCCGAGGCACGCCGACGGTGGTGCAGCTCTTGATCATCTACTATGTCATCTTCGCGCCTTTCAAAAATATGCCGAAAGTGGTCATTGCCGCTATCTCCTTCGGGATCAACAGCGGAGCCTACGTTGCCGAAATCGTGAGGGGCGGCATTTTGTCTGTGGACCGGGGACAGATGGAGGCGGGGCGTTCGCTGGGACTCACATCGGCTCAGACCATGCGGCTGATCATTATCCCGCAGGCGATTAAAAACATTTTGCCGGCTCTGGGCAATGAGTTTATCGTTTTAATCAAGGAAACCGCCATTGCGGGCTACATAGCGCTACAGGATCTCACCAAAGCCAGCGATATCATTCGGAGTATCACATGGAGTTCTATGCCGCTGTTTGCTACGGCGATCATCTACTTCATTCTGGTGAAGCTGCTGTCCAAGGGCTTGCAGGTCTTTGAGAAGCGGCTGCGGAAATCCGAGATGTAGGAGGCGGGGCATATGG
>JAHZBS010000339.1 GCA_019423265.1 Clostridiales bacterium | reverse complement strand
CCGCTTTCCTCAAAGCTTCGCCTGAAAAATTCCGCCACATCATTTTTCACACCCATGGCGCAGAAGACGATCACAAAATTTTCCGCATCCTCCCCCGTCAGCTTCGCCTGCTTCACAATCTGAACGGCCAGAGCATCGTGGGGAAGGCCGTTTCCGGAAAAGACCGGAAGCTTCTGCCCGCGGATCAGCGTCATCATCCCATCGATGGAAGAAATACCCGTCTGTATATAGTTTCGCGGATACATACGGCTGATGGGATTGATCGGCTCCCCATTCACGTCCCGCTTCATCTGCGGATAGATCTCACCGAGACCGTCGATGGGCCTTCCCAGGCCGTCCAGCGTTCGTCCCAGCAATTCGGATGAGAGAGGGATCTCCAGCGGCTTGCCGGTAAATCTTGTTCGTATATTGGAAGTGGACATTCCATTGGTCCCCTCAAAGACCTGGACGATGGTGGCATCGTCAGTCAACTGAAGAATCTTGCCCGTCCTCATGCCGCCGTCGTCCATATGGATCTGGACGATCTCCTCGCTGGAAGCTCCCGGAATGCTTTCAAGCGCCATCAACGCTCCGTTGAAACTGGTGGCGCCTATATATTCAATACTCATGAAGACCGCTTCCTTTCAAACAATTTATAGCTGTCTCGAATTTCTCTGTCCATCTCGTCGATCTGGCGGTAATAAACGTCGAAGCCGCTCATATCCTCGTTGCCAACCTGGTATTTGCTCTGAATGATGTCGTCGAAGACATGCGATTTGACGATCCTGGATGTTGGAACCCCATTCGCCACCAACTTTTGGCTCACATCCGCCGCATAGGCGATCACCTTCATCATTTCCCTCTGCTTGACCAGTGGCACGTAGGTGTCCACATCGTGAAATGCATTCTGCTGCAAAAATCCTAGCCGGATCGCCTTTGCGATTTCCAATGTCAGCTTCTGCTCCTCCGGCAGCACATCGGAGCCGATCAGCTTGACGATTTCCATCAGTTTGTTTTCCTCCTGCAAGATAGCCATCATTCGATTTCGCAGCGGGAGGAAATCGTGGGACACATTCTCCTGAAACCACGCCTGCAGATCCTCAATGTACTCGCTGTAGCTGTTAAGCCAGTGGATAGCGGGATAATGGCGGCTGTAGGCCAAATCCTTGTCCAGGCCCCAGAAGCAGCGTATAAAACGCTTCGTGTTCTGTGTGACAGGCTCCGAGAAATCACCGCCCTGGGGGGATACCGCCCCGATTATGCTGACGGATCCCTCCACATGTCCATTGGTCTCCACAAAGCCGGCCCGCTCATAGAATTGCGCGAGTCGAGAGGGCAAATAGGCCGGAAATCCCTCTTCCGCGGGCATCTCCTCCAACCGCCCGGAGATCTCGCGGAGCGCTTCCGCCCAGCGGGAGGTCGAGTCCGCCATGATCGCCACATGGTACCCCATATCGCGGTAATATTCCGCTAGGGTGATTCCCGTATAGATGGAAGCTTCACGGGCCGCCACCGGCATGTTGGAAGTGTTCGCAATCAAGACCGTCCGCTCCATCAGCGATCTCCCGGACTTTGGGTCCACAAGCTTGGGGAAATCCTCCAACACCTCTGTGATCTCATTTCCCCGTTCCCCGCAGCCGATATACACGATGATATCCGCGTCGCTCCACTTAGCCAGCTGGTGCTGCGTCATGGTCTTTCCCGTTCCGAAGCCGCCGGGAATGGCGGCCGTCCCGCCCTTTGCAATGGGAAAAAACGTATCGATGACGCGCTGTCCGGTGATCAATGGCACATCCATTCGCAGACGCTTGGCAAAAGGTCTCGGCATCCGTACCGGCCAGTATTGCAGCATGTTTACCTCCCGCCTGCCGCTCTCTGTCTCGACTTCCAGCAGGGTATCTTCTACCGTATATAAACCGTCCTGTCTCACGCTGACGATCCGCCCGCTAACTCCACTGGGTATCATCAGCTTATGCAGGATTAACTCTGTCTCCTGTACCGAGGCGAAGATCATGCCGGGGAATGCCTGCGCGCCGGGCTCGACACAGAATTGAACCGGCCATTCTCTTGCCCGGTCGATGGGATGAATGTCCACACCACGGCCAATAAAATGGCCTGTGGCCTCCTCCATCTTCTGCAGAGGCCTCTGAATCCCATCGATGACGCCGCCGATGATGCCGGGGGCCAATTCCACGGAGAGAGGCGTCCGCGTTGAATATACCGCTTCCCCAAGGCGAAGCCCCGTCGTGCTCTCATACACTTGAACGATGGCGTGTTGCCCCTGAATTGAGATGACCTCTCCAATCAGATGCTCTTCCCCCACATACACCTTCTCCATCATCTGGAACGCTTCTTCGGACGCGACGGTAATAACAGGACCATTGATCCCGCATATCCTACCTCTTTGCTCCATCCGCCATCATCCTTTCTTTTTTATGTCGCAGGCTTCAATTTCCAGGCCGCTGATTTCAAATAAGTGCTCTTTGCTGCTCTCCAGCTTCTCCCG
>JAHZBS010000338.1 GCA_019423265.1 Clostridiales bacterium | reverse complement strand
TCGTAATTGGAATAGGCGCCCGCCTCGACTCCGATGGCGTTGGCAACCTCCTCCTGCGTTAGACCCTGCTCATCTCGGAGTTCTTTCAGCCTCTTTCCAAGGTTCTCTACTTTCTTCTCTCGATCTGTTGCCATTTCATCGCCCTCCTATCAACGTATTGTCGAATACTACTGTACCATATTTCAGGGCTGAAATCTGTCAAGGCGACAATTCGAATTCAAATTTAAACAAAATGTCAATTTCAAGTCAGAATTTGCACTAAAACGCAATTTTTTACATTAAATCCCATTTATAAAAAAATAGCCCATACCAACAAGTATGAACCACTTTTTCATATCCTATTCCATACAAGTTTAATATCCCGGAGATTCTCAGCCGAGAATCGATTCCCACAGCTTCTGATCCGGATTCGGGATCAGCGACGTGTCGATCAACTTTTCCTTCACCCGGCTGTCCTTCACCGCAGCTTCAACCGACGCCTGGACTGCGGCGATCTCCCCCGTGAACAAAACGTAGGCTTTGCCGCCCAGCTCTCTCGCCAATCCAACTCTCACAACATCGGATTGCGCTGCCTTTGCCCCTTGATCTGCGGCGACCAAGGCGGAGGGCACGGACCAGGTCTCCACGACGCCCATGGCCTCAACTTCTTGGAATTGATAGTCGCCCTTTAGCGCGGAAAACACATGGTCATGGGGATTTCCCAGCAGGAAACTATCCAGGAGATAGTCCCCATACTCCCGCCGCCCCCGCTCTAACGCTGCTGCCACGGCGGCAATGCCGCCTTGAACGAGAACGATAAACTTTCCAGGACAAATAGGCTTCGCAATCACCAGTTCAACCTCTGCGGTCTTAACCATTGTGTCCGCCGCTGAAAATCCTTTTGCGATGGACTTCAGCTCCAACATTCCTAGCGCACGTAACACGTAAGCCTACCTCCATTATGATTCTCGAATATAGATCTCTTCTGGATTGTCGACGATACCCACGATTGCTGCATCCACCGATGCATTCTGCGCGGAAGCTTCCATCCGCGCCGCACTGCCGAGGGCAACCAGCACCAAATCTCCAATTCCGGCGCCTGTCTGGTCAACCGCCACGAGGCGGCGATGTCCATCCTTCATCTGGTCGAGCGTCTCCACAATCATAAATTTGTTTCCGATCAGATTACTATTTTTTCTTGTCGCCACCACGGTTCCGATCACCTTTGCTATAAGCACTTCCATCACCTCCGGCTATATGGGTCCACCATCTTACTAAAAAATGAGAGTCAGACAATAACCGGCAGCTTGGAGCCATTGGCAATTCCAAGGCCGTTTGCCTCATCGGTATCGATATGCATTTCCGTTGTAAAGCTCTTATCGACGCGAACCGGAACTTCCTCTAGCAGTCCCCCTCTGGCGCCCGGAGCCTGCACGGAGACCACCTGTTTGTCGTGGACGCCGAAAGCTGCGGCATCCTCCGGCGACATATGAATATGCCGCTTTGCCACGATACAGCCTTCCTTCAGCGACACGGCACCCTTAGGCCCCACGATGACGATTGGCGCGGATCCCTTCAAATCTCCAGATAGGCGCACCGGGGCCTTCACGCCGAGGCGGATGCAATCCGTGGCGGACACCTCCACCTGCGTCTGTCCCCTCAGCGGACCCAGCACGCGAACATTTTCGATGGGCCGCAGCTTCAACCCGATTATGGTGACGGTCTCCTTCGCCGCAAACTGGCCGCCCATCAGCTCCTTCATAGGAGTCAGCTCTGAACCTGCGCCAAAAAGGATATCCATGTGTTCCCGGCAGAGATGAAGGTGACGGGCCGACACGCCGACCTTGACGGATCTCTCCTCGCTGGCCGCCGGGGACTGGCCCTTTAACTGTTCCAGAATCTGTGCTACGACCGCATTTACGATTGCTTCATTATTCAATTGACTCACCTTCTTCGCAGATTCACGGACGCCTCCGAGGCCGGAGGCGCCCGCTGTCCATTCTAACGCCTTCTACTATTAGTTCAAAGTCGGAAGAATTTTCTCTACATCGCTGTGAGGTCTGGGGATGACATGCACGGCAATAATCTCGCCCAGATTCTGCGCTGCATTTGCGCCGGCCTCCGTAGCAGCCTTGACGGCTCCCACATCGCCGCGAATCATAACCGATACCAGCCCGGATCCGATCTTCTCCGTGCCGATCAATACTACATTTGCGGCTTTGACCATCGCATCTGCCGCCTCAATCGCCGCTACCAAACCTCTCGTCTCAACCATTCCTAATGCTTCCATTGTGTTTCCTCCTTATTTTTAGTCTTCAAAATTAAAATGATATTTACTTGCGCTGATTTCAATCTGTTTCATAACCTCCGGGTGCGGGTTGGGAATCACCGCAGCGGCAGCGTACTTTCGTATGGTGCCCGCTTTGGCCGCCTCGATAGCCGCTGTGACGGCGGAGACCTCTCCCTGGATGACGATGGTTACAAGCCACCCCCCCAGCTTTTTCTCCCAGGTCAGA
>JAHZBS010000337.1 GCA_019423265.1 Clostridiales bacterium | reverse complement strand
ACCCGGTGCCCTTCGTTATGGAATTGCCGGCCTATCGCCTGCCAACGGTCAAAAGTGTTCTTCTGCACATGTGGGAAAAGGCGAAAGACTTTATCCACCGGGCCTTTACCATCATCTTTATCGCGTCCATCGTCATCTGGTTTTTGCAGAGTATGGATTGGTCTCTGAACATGGTCACAGACAGCGCGGATAGCATTCTTGCATCCATCGGCTCGCTGGTGGCGCCAATCTTTACCCCAATGGGATTTTCGGACTGGAGAGCATCCACAGCCCTGATTACAGGACTTACAGCGAAGGAAACGGTTGTCAGCACCTTAACGGTCTTGACCGGCGCGGCCAACGATGTACAGCTCTCAACCGCGCTCGGCGCCATCTTTCCGACGCCCGCCAGCGCCCTGGCTTTTTTGACATTTACAATCCTGTATATGCCCTGCGTAGCGGCGTTCGCGGCTACAAAGCGAGAGATGGGCACCTGGAAGGAGGCGCTTTTGACGGCGCTGTATCAAACAGTTGTCGCCTACGGTGTGGCTATTTTGGTCTATTTCGTGGCGAGGATTCTGCTGTGAGGCGGCTGGGCTTCACGCATATGTTTTTGGGTACACAGGCAGTACAAAAACCGCGGCCACAGGCAAAGGCTTGCGGTTTTTTGCGCAAGTAGGCATATATAAGGGCCCGGACTGGTATACTACTAGCATGATTTCAACACAGACCAGTATTTGTCTAGAGACATGGGACCCCGGTTATGGTATACTGAGGGAGAAAGACGGAAAACGTATGAATGGAGGACACCAAGATTGTGGGCTTTTGAAAGTGTTTTTTATCAGATCTATCCGCTGGGATTTTGCGGCGCGCCGCCCGAAAACGATTCGATTCTCTCGCCAAGGATTCTCAAAGTGCTGGATTGGATTCCCCATATCCAGCGGCTAGGGGCCAACGCGATTTATTTTTCACCGGTATGGGAATCGGATTCTCACGGATACGATACAAGGGACTACAGCCGGCTCGATGTCAGACTGGGGACCAACGAAGATTTTGCCTGCGTCTGCCGCAGGCTTCACGAGAGCGGCATTCGGGTTGTGCTGGACGGGGTGTTCAACCATGTAGGCCGTGGATTTTGGGCATTTCAGGATGTGCTGCGCAACCGCGAGCAGTCGGCGTACAGAGATTGGTTTTTTATTGATTTTAGTGGGAACAACGGATACAATGACGGACTCTGGTATGAGGGCTGGGAGGGTCATTTTGAGCTGGTTAAGCTGAATCTGCGCAATGAGGCGGTCATCCGTCACATCCTGGAAGCAGTTGGGCGGTGGATTGAGGAATTCCACATTGACGGCCTTCGGCTGGACGTGGCGTACAGTCTGGATCGGGATTTTATCAGGCGTCTTCGCAGGTTTTGTGATGAGCAGAAAGAGGACTTCTTTTTGGTCGGGGAGATGCTGCACGGGGATTATAATCAGCTGGTCCAGGATGAGATGCTCCACAGTGTGACCAACTATGAGTGCTATAAAGGTCTATATTCCAGCTTTAACAGTATGAATCTGTTTGAGATTGCACATTCATTGCTTCGACAGTTCGGCCCCGAGAATTGGACGCTATATAAAGGAAAGCATCTTTTCAACTTTGTGGACAATCACGATGTGTCGCGGATTGCGTCCATCTTAAAGCAAAAAGAACATCTTCCGCTGATCTATGGGCTTCTTTTTTCCATGCCGGGGATCCCTTGCGTGTATTATGGCAGTGAGTGGGGAGCGGCAGGGGAGAAGCAGGGCAACTCCGATGCAGCGCTTCGGCCATCTTTTGATACGCCGCTGGAGACGGAGCTCACGGAGCGCATTGGCGCCTATGCCAGAGTCCACCGGGGCAGCCGGGCTCTGTGCTACGGGGATTTCACCAAGTTACTCCTGACCAATGAGCAGCTGATCTTTCAGCGCCAGTTCGATCAGGAACGGATCGTCATCGCCGTCAACGCAGCGCCAACCGTCTACCATGCCCACTTTGACGCCGGGGCCGGGAGGGCGCAGGATATGTTGACCGGCGAGGTACATGACTTCGGCGGGGGCAGTGAGCTAGCGCCCTACAGCATACGATACTGGAAGATTTTTGATAAAAATGGTGTGCAATAGCTTGTCAAACGGCTCCTTTTATGGTTTAATAAAAGATATGGCATTTAACACGGAATCATGGAGACAGTCGGGAGGGATTCGAGCTGGATCATCGGGTGCTGAAGGGATTATCGCAGATCGGACATCTGGGCCTTGTCATGCTGATTCCGATTCTGATTGGAATGCTGGGAGGCGCATGGCTGGACCAGCGGTTTGCGACGCTGCCGCTGTGGAGCATCGTGGGAGCGGTGATAGGCGTAGCGGCGGCATTTCGGAATCTGTTCGTCTGGGCCATGAAGCAGGCGGCCTCATCATCCAAGCGCCGATTGGCGGATGGGGGGCCGAAGAATGAGACCGGAAAGGACTCAGGTCACAATGAATGACACAAAAACACCATCACTTTTTTT
>JAHZBS010000336.1:1373-2514 GCA_019423265.1 Clostridiales bacterium | reverse complement strand
GGCTCTCATACATGCCCTTGAAATCACCCTTCTGCATGGGCAGCAGCTGATCCAAATATTTTCTGCGCTCTTCCTCTGTCTTAGACAGAATCATCTTCCGCACGATGGGAATTCGAGCTTCCTCAAAGAACATATGCTCTGTGCGGCAGAGGCCAATTCCCTCAGCGCCGAATTCCACCGCATTTTTCACGTCTCTCGGATTGTCCCCGTTGGCGCGCACCTTCAGCGTGCGAGCCTCGTCGGCCCAACCCATGAAGCGGGCGAAGTTTCCGGAAATCTCCGGTTTAACTGTCTTAATGTCTTCCAGGTACACATTGCCGGTGGAACCGTCGATGGAGATGTAGTCCCCCTCCACGATCTTCTGGCCGGCAACGGTGAAATACTTCTCCTCCTCATTGACCATGATCTCGCCACAACCGCTGACACAGCAGGTTCCCATACCGCGGGCTACAACAGCTGCGTGGGAGGTCATGCCGCCGCGTACAGTTAAGATACCCTGTGAAGCTGCCATTCCCTCAATATCCTCAGGGGAGGTCTCCAGGCGAACCAACACGACACGCTCGCCGCGGGCGCCTGCTTCCTTGGCGTCTTCCGCCGTAAAATAGACTTTTCCGGCCGCAGCTCCCGGGGACGCCGCCAAGCCCTTGGCTACAACCTTTGCCGCCTTCAGCGCCGCCGCGTCAAAATTCGGATGCAGAAGCTGATCCAGCTGCTTCGGCTCCACCTTCATTACAGCCTCCTTCTCCGTCAGCATTCCCTCGTCGACGAGATCCACAGCAATCTTCAAAGCCGCCGCCGCGGTCCGCTTGCCGTTCCGCGTCTGCAGGAAGTACAGTTTGCCATTCTCAATGGTGAACTCCATATCCTGCATGTCACGATAGTGGTTCTCCAGCTTGCTGGCGATTTCCATGAACTGCTTATAGACCTCCGGCATATCTTCCTCAAGCTTTGTGATCGGCTGAGGTGTGCGGATTCCGGCCACAACGTCCTCACCCTGGGCATTGATCAGATACTCACCAAAAATTCCATTCTCGCCGGTGGCAGGGTTGCGGGTAAAGGCAACACCGGTTCCCGATGTATCGCCCATATTTCCGAATACCATGGTCTGCACGTTAACCGCGGTTCCCCAGTCGCCGGGGAT
>JAHZBS010000336.1:0-1273 GCA_019423265.1 Clostridiales bacterium | reverse complement strand
ACGACGTCAGAGAACATCTGAATAAAACGGCGATAGGAATCGTATGCGAAACGAGGATTGCCAGTGCCGGCGGCAAAGCCTTCCACGGCGACATCGTTTAATCCCAGATTCAAAATCGTATCCATCATGCCTGGCATGGAAGCTCTTGCTCCGGAGCGGACGGAGACCAACAAAGGATTGCTGTTGTCGCCAAACTTTTTGTTGTTGATCTCTTCCACAACCTTCAGCGCATCCTCAATCTGTCCCTTGATCTCTTCAGAAATCGTCTTGCCCTGGTCATAATAGTCAGTACACGCTTCCGTTGTAACAGTGAAACCCTGTGGAATCGGGAGACCTAGCTTTGTCATTTCAGCCAGATTCGCTCCTTTTCCGCCGAGAAGATTTCTCATGGAAGCGTCCCCTTCACTGAACATATAAACCCATTTCTTGCTCATGTGTATACCTCCTAGTTTTATATGAGAGTAAAAATTTATAGATATGACTCTCGGTTTCAAAGTTGAGCCGAGCATCATATTATAACGGTTTAAAGATGGAAACGTTAAAAAGTAAATTTATCCTCAAAGTACGGCAGCAGCTGATCGATGGCAATCCGCTCCTGCTCCATGGAGTCCCGGTGGCGGATGGTAACGCAGCCGTCCTCCAGCGTGTCGAAGTCAACCGTGACGCAGAAGGGCGTTCCAATCTCATCTTGCCGGCGGTACCGCTTTCCTATACTCCCCGCATCATCGAATTGCACATTGTAATGCCGGCATAGCTCCTGGTAAACCCCCTCCGCCTTGTCCGACAGCTTTTTGGACAAAGGCAGCACCGCCATCTTCACCGGCGCCAGCGCCGGGTGGAACCGCAACACACTTCTCACGTCGCCATCCTCCAGCTCCTCTTCGTCGTAAGCTTCGCACAGAAATGCAAGGGTAACCCGGTCAGCGCCGAGGGAAGGCTCTACGCAATACGGAATATATTTCTTATTCTGCACTTGGTCAAAATAGCTCATATCCTCCCCTGAATGTTCCTGGTGCTGTTTTAAGTCGAAATCCGTGCGGTCAGCGATTCCCCATAGCTCTCCCCAGCCAAAGGGGAAGGTGTATTCGATATCCGATGTCCCCTTGGAATAGTGGGACAGCTCCTCCTTGCTGTGATCCCGCATCCGCAAATGCTCCCGGCTCATGCCCAGGCGAAGAAGCCAGTTAAAGCAAAACTCCTTCCAGTAGGCGAACCATTCCAGGTCTGTATCCGGTTCACAGAAAAATTCCAATTCCATCTGCTCAAATTCTCT
>JAHZBS010000335.1 GCA_019423265.1 Clostridiales bacterium | reverse complement strand
TACTCAAATGCAATATCCGCAACTTCAACCGTATCGCCCTCCGAGATTCCCATCTCCTCCAAGCGCTTGATCACGTGGCGGTCCCGCAGGAATCTCTGAAAGAAATCGAATCCTTTTTCCGATTCCAGATTCGTATACCCGAGCATCTTGTCGATGGGAGCACCGGAAATCCGATACAAGGCGTCTGAGAGCTTTTCTACCAGAATGCCATCGCCCTCCCCTTCCTCGGGGTGGGACTCGTCAATAAAGTATTCCCGCTCAAAGACAATGGGCTCCGGGTCCATCTGATCCCGCAGCTTGACGACATGATTTAACAGCGCATCGATTCCCTTTCCCGTAGCAGCAGAAATGGGGAACAGCGGATATCCCTTCTCATGGCAGTATGCGGTCATCTCGTCCATAAAGATCTCAGAATCCGGCAAATCCGTCTTATTGGCGGCAATGACCTGCGGCAACGCCGCCAACTCTTGACTGTAAAGAGCTAGCTCCCGGTTAATGTTCTCGATATCGGTTACCGGGTCACGTCCATCTGTACCTGCTGTGTCCACAATGTGGATCAGCACCCTTGTCCGCTCCAGATGCTTCAGAAATTCATGTCCCAGGCCCACGCCCTCCGCCGCACCGTCTATAAGACCGGGGATGTCCGCAACGACGAGAGATTTTCCATAGGAGAGGTCTACGACGCCTAGATTGGGAGACAGCGTTGTGAAGGGATAGTTGGCAATCTTGGGCTTCGCGTTGGATACCCTGGCCAGAAATGTGGATTTGCCAGCGTTGGGGTATCCCAACAGGCCCACATCCGCAATGACTTTCAGCTCTAAAATGACCCACAGGCCTTTCCCCTCTTGGCCTTGTTGCGCGTATTTGGGGATCTGCATCGTGGATGTGGCATAGTGCTGGTTTCCCTTGCCGCCCTTGCCGCCCCGCAGAAGAATCTCCTCCTCACACGCCTTCGCCATGTCGGAAATCACAAGGCGGCTCTCGGCCTCGCGGATGATGGTCCCCACCGGCACGTGGATCACCAAATCTTCTCCCTTGCGGCCAGAACAATTTTTGCCACTTCCGTCCCGGCCGGACTCCGCCTTGTACATCTTGCGATGGCGAAAATCCGAAAGGGTATTGAGGCTGGAATCCGTCACAAAAACAACGTCGCCCCCCTTGCCGCCGTCGCCGCCGTCGGGGCCGCCGTTGGGCAGATATTTCTCTCTGCGAAAGGAGGCGCATCCATTCCCGCCTTTGCCGGACTCAATATAGATCTTGACTTCATCTACAAACATGGTCCCTTCGTCCATCCTTTCCAAGCGTTCCTTTTCTTTCGTTCTTCCTTATATACCATTATACCACACTTTCCAGAAAAAAAACAGGTTCCAAATAAAAGCTTATTTGAAACCTGTTTCATCGATTTACATCGCCTGCTCAACAGGATAGACGGAAACTTGTTTCTTGTCCCGCCCTTTTCTTTCAAACTTCACTCTTCCATCGACCAGGGCAAACAGTGTATCGTCCTTGCCAATGCCGACGTTGGTTCCGGGATGGATCCTTGTCCCTCTCTGGCGATATAGGATATTCCCCGCCTTGACAACCTGTCCGTCGGCTCTCTTAGCTCCCAGACGTTTGGACTCGGAATCACGGCCGTTCTTGGTGGATCCGACTCCCTTTTTATGAGCGAAAAGCTGAAGATTCATCTGCAACATGGTGCGCACCTCCTTTATGGTTTCTGGCTGACTGCCACCTGCACATAGTCTTGTCCGTAGGTATCGCGGATGGATACCAGTCCCTGCAACAGCGCCCTCATGAGCAGCTCCGCGTCATGGCTGGCCTTAGAGACCCGCACTCCCGGAAGCTCCACCGCAAGAACGCCATCCTCCTCCCGACACACGATCTCCTCCCCTGCCAGCGTCTCCAGCGCATTGGCTGTATTGATCGACAGGGCCGAAACTGCCGCACAGACGATATCGTCCCCATCGGCATATCCGGCATGCCCCTCAATGGAGAAGCCCCAGAGTTGACCGCCGCAGTTCTCATAGAAACTGGCCATGATCATCAGGATATCCCACCTTCACGACAGACATTACGCATTGATGGCTTTGATTTTGACCTTCGTGTAGTATTGTCTGTGTCCCTGCTTCTTGTGATAGCCCTTTTTGGACTTGTACTTGTAGACGATGACCTTCTTAGCGCGGCCTTCCTCTACCGCCGTAGCAGATACCGTGGCACCCTCCACATAGGGACTTCCAACTTTCAATCCGGCATCGGTGGATACCATCATGATCTTGTCGAAGGTGTAGCCTTCCCCCTCAATGAGGCCCAGTTTTTCAACTGAAATTACGTCTCCTTCTTGTACCCGGTACTGCTTCCCGCCAGTTTCAATGACAGCGTACATTTTCCAGGCACCTCCTTTTCTTAAGACTCGCCGAATGTGGTATGTGCAGAATTGCATTGTACTATGCCTCTTACACAATTTGAACCTCTTCGTGCGGCAACATTCAAATGATACCATAGTTTGAGAGGGATGTCAAT
>JAHZBS010000334.1 GCA_019423265.1 Clostridiales bacterium | reverse complement strand
TTAGGTCTGTCGAATGTCTTCGCCATTTATCGTGCGCCTCCTTTGCAGATGGACAAAATTTCGTCCTTGATCTCCTTCGCGGTGGGAACCATGCCGCCGGTGCGGCCGAAAAATCTCACAGGTTTGGCCCCGTTCACAGCCAATTGAACGTCCTCCACCATCTGTCCCATGCTCATCTCCACAGTCAAAAAGGATTGAACGCTGTCCTGGGCCGCCGCCTTGGCAAAGGCCTCTGTCGGGAAGGGCCACAGGGTAATCGGCCGGATCAGCCCCACCTTGGGAGCGCCTTCCTCCTTATCCAGCTGTGCAATTACGCTTTTGACAACGCGGGCCACGGTGCCGTAGGCGGCTACAATGATCTCCGCCCCCTCGCAGTGATACTCTTCCACCAGCGTTTCTTTCTCCGCGATGATGTCGTATGTCGCAAACAAGTCCCTCGTCATAGACTCCAACTCTGACGGCTCCATGTACAGGGAGTTGATAACGCTTCTGGGCTTGCTTCCGTCGTTGCCCGTGGCCGCCCAGCTCATATCCGCTTTGGGCCTTGGCGTATAGTCGCTAAATTCCACAGGTTCCATCATCTGTCCCAGAATGCCGTCCCCTAAAATCATGGCCGGTACCCGGTATTCCTCCGCCACGTCGAAAGCGAGCTTCGTCAGATCCGCCATCTCCTGAAGTGTGGCGGGCGCAAAGACAACCAGGTGATAGTCGCCATGTCCGCCGCCCTTGGTCGCCTGAAAATAGTCGGACTGAGACGGCTGAATTCCGCCAAGCCCCGGGCCGCCGCGCATGATGTTCACGATGACGCAGGGGAGTCTTGACCCCGCTATGTAGGAAATCCCCTCCTGCTTTAAGCTCACGCCCGGGCTGGAAGATGATGTCATCACCCGCGTCCCCGTGGCCGCCGCCCCATAGATCATATTGATGGCAGCCACCTCTGATTCCGCCTGCAAAAAGGTTCTTCCTATCTTAGGCATCTTCTTGGCAAAGTATGCCGGTATCTCGTTCTGAGGCGTGATCGGATATCCAAAGAATGCCTGACAGCCTGCCTGGATTGCTGCTTCCGCGATAGCCTCATTTCCCTTCATCAATATCTTAGCCACTCTATATCCTCCCTTCAATCGGTTTTATTCTTGGATTCTGATGGCGACGTCCGGACAAATCGTTGCACAGAAGCCGCACACAATACACTTCTCCCGGTCCTTGATATAGGCCGGTGCATACCCCTTTTCATTCAGAGCCTTGCTATCCAGATCGATGATCTTCTTAGGACATGCGGAAACACAGAGGCCGCAGCCCTTACAGGCATGGGGGTTAAATACGACTTGAGCCATAACACTACCTCCTATTACAAATTATCGCGGCATCGCCGCGCGATTGCCCTCTTACAGTTGCTTATCTGGATTCCATATCCCAGGGGGTCTTCAGCACTGGGTCCATCTCAATGACCAGCTGAGGATCCATAGACGCCGGAATCCATGGCCGCATGGCAGCCAGCCGAACCGGGGTTTCCAGCCCGAGAGCGAGGGCGGCGGCCTCCGTCTCCCTCTGTCCCTGCAAAACTAGCTCCACCGTCGTCTCGCTGCAGAGGTGGGTATTGTTGATTAGATCCGTCACCACAAGGCCTGTGGCAGCTTCAATCTCCCGGACCATCTCCACAATCTCCTGGTGATTGCGCGTAAAAGGCCGCATAAGATTCACCACCGCCCACATGGAATAGCCCTGCTCCAAAATTTGGCGGCGGTATCGCCCCAACACTCGAGCGCCATCCTCATCCCCTCCCACGTCGACGATCAGGTGGCCATCCTTTCTCGCAAACGCGCCGTCCAACTCCGGAGTCAATGCCGGAATATCGAGCTGACTTGTCGCAAAACGAGGAGCCAGCACCTGAACTCCCCGTTTCTCCAGCACTTCCTTTGCCTCGTTGGTTCGAAAGAAAGGATTGACGACATCGAGGTCCAGAAGAATGGTTTTCTGCTGTTGACAGCTGTTCAGCGCCATTCGTATGGATAACTCTGTCTTTCCGCTGCCAAAATGACCTGTCAATATGGTAATCCGTTTCTCCTTCATCCGCACCTCACAGTTTAGATTTCAACAGTCCATCCAAAAGTGTCGGGAATCAGCCCCAATTGAATGCCTGTCAGGTTATCATACAATTTCTGAGATATCTCTCCGATGGCGCCCCCATTGATGGGCGCAATATTGCCCTCCCAGTTTAACTCTCCGATGGGAGAAATGACAGCAGCGGTTCCTGTGCCAAAGGCCTCCCGCAGGCGCCCTTCCTTCGCCGCCTCAAACAGCTCATCTATGGCAATCTGACGCTCCGAGACTTTGATTCCCCAGCTCTTCAGCATACAGATAGCCGAATCGCGCGTGACGCCTGGCAAAATGCTTCCATTCAGCGCCGGTGTCACCACCTCATCATCGATGACAAAAAAGACGTTCATGGTGCCGACTTCCTCGATGTACCGGCGGTGTACTCCGTCGAGCCATAAAACCTGGGTGTAGCCGCGCTCCGCCGCGATCATCTGGG
>JAHZBS010000333.1 GCA_019423265.1 Clostridiales bacterium | reverse complement strand
TGCTATAGATAGATTATTTTTCAGGACAAATCGTGAGGTGAATGGTATGTACGATGTATTTCGCCAGAACTTTCAGCAGTACCTGAGTTTATATCGGCAAGAGTTGGCGACCAATCCATTCTTATTGAATGTCATAAGCCCCTTTTACGGACTCAGCGACTTTGCCATCTACGAAGAATGGAAACTGAGCAACGATCTGCGATACTATGAGGCGTCCAACATTATCCATGAGTTGACGGATAATACCTCGCTTCCAACTTACTTGCGGGACCTCGGCAATTCTTTTTTGGAGCATGGCTATGATTCCATTGCCGGCAGCGACTTTGATCCCGACGTCGTGAAGGAACAGATGAAACTTTTATACATGATGACCTCACCCGCCAGCTGACCATTTAACCACCGATCCCCATATGCTTTGCCTGTTGGGGATTTTTTATATTTCAAACCGTATCGGTGCATACTACTCATAACCAGGCTAGATACCTTTTAAATTTTTTGCACTTTTTATTATATAATAGTATTGACAAATTAAATCGAATGTATTAAAATTATGACAGAATCCGGAAAGGGGGATTATTCTTATGAACATGCAAAAATTAACGCAAAAATCTCTGGAAGCCATACAAGCGGCTCAGAATCTCGCTATAGAAAGAAGCCATGTCAATGTCGATTGTCAACATCTCCTGGAGGCCCTTCTAATCCAAGAAAACGGTCTCATTCCTGCATTGCTCCAGCGCATGGGCGTCGACACGGCGAGCTTGCGCAAAGCCGTCGATGTCTCGCTGGATAAAATACCGGGCGTCACCGGCCCCGGGCGTGAAGAGGGCAAGATCTATGTGTCCTCACAGCTGGACCGCGCGCTGACCGCCAGCGAGCGCACCGCGGAATCTATGAACGACGAGTATATCTCAGTGGAACACCTCTTCCTGGGGTTGTTGGAACACGGAAATGCGGAGGTCAAAGATATATTCCGCAACTATTCCATCGATAAAAATAGTTTCTTACAGGCCCTCGCCACGGCCAGGGGCAATACCCGGGTGACCAGCGATACTCCGGAGGACACCTATGATTCTCTGAAGAAATATGGGCAGAACCTGGTGGAGCTAGCCCGCCAGCAGAAATTAGATCCTGTCATCGGCCGGGATTCAGAAATTCGAAATGTGATCCGTATTCTGAGCCGAAAGACGAAAAATAATCCCGTCCTCATCGGTGAGCCCGGCGTCGGCAAGACCGCCATCGCAGAAGGTTTGGCACAGCGAATTGTGCGGGGGGATGTCCCAGCTGGCTTGAAGGATCGGATCGTCTTCTCCCTCGATATGGGCGCCCTCATTGCCGGCGCCAAATTCCGGGGAGAATTTGAGGAACGCCTGAAGGCTGTATTGAATGAAGTCAAGAATTCCAACGGACAGATTATTCTATTTATCGATGAGCTTCACACCATCGTGGGAGCCGGAAAGACAGACGGCGCCATGGATGCGGGGAATCTGCTAAAGCCTCTATTGGCCCGTGGAGAATTGCATTGCATCGGCGCCACAACCATCAATGAATACCGGCAGTATATCGAAAAAGATGCCGCCCTGGAGCGGCGTTTTCAGCCGGTTATGGTGGAAGAGCCCACCGTCGAAGACACCATCTCCATCCTGCGCGGCCTGAAAGAGCGCTACGAAGTCTATCACGGCGTTAAAATTATGGATAATGCTTTGATCGCCGCCGCTACCCTGTCCCACCGGTATATCTCGGACAGATTTCTGCCTGACAAGGCCATCGATCTGGTGGATGAGGCATGCGCAGTCATCCGGACGGAGATGGATTCCATGCCCACGGAGCTGGACGAGATCTCAAGAAAGATCATGCAGCTCGAGATCGAGGAAGCGGCGCTAAAAAAAGAAAAGGATTCGCTTTCCCAGGAGCATCTCTCAGAATTGCAGGAAGAGCTCGCCTCTCTCCGGGATGAGTTCAAGGTGATGAAGACTCACTGGGAGCAAGAAAAGGAATCCATCACAAAAGTTCAGAAGTTGCGCGAGGAGATTGAACAGGTCAACGCGGAAATTGAGAGAGCGCAGCTGGAATACAATCTGGATAAAGCCGCGGAGCTCAACTACGGCCGTCTCCCCGCTTTGAAGAAGGAGCTGGAGGAGGCGGAGGCCCAGTCCAGGAATGACGCTCACAATGAGTATCTCCGCAACAGCGTCAACGACGAGGAGATTGCGAGAATCGTCGCCCGCTGGACGGGAATCCCGGTGGCCAAATTGATCGAGGGTGAGCGCGAAAAATTGCTGCATCTTGACGATGAACTCCACAAGCGCGTTATCGGCCAGGATGAGGCGGTGACGGAAGTCACCGAGACGATCCTCCGATCCCGCGCCGGAATTCAAGACCCCCGGCGCCCCATCGGATCCTTCCTATTCCTCGGCCCTACGGGTGTCGGCAAAACCGAGCTGGCGAAAGCCTTAGCGCAGGCCCTGTTTGATGATGAGCACAACATGATTCGAATCGACATGAGCGAATATATGGAGAAGCACTCCGTATCCCGCTT
>JAHZBS010000332.1 GCA_019423265.1 Clostridiales bacterium | reverse complement strand
CATATCATCGATATGGCGCTCCAGACGCTGCAAATGCAAGAATTCATGAAAATGAATCAACCCCACGGCGCAGATCCCCCGGCTCAACCTCCGGGGGCGACCCCTGCTTCCAGACAGGATGGTCCCCCCTCCAACCCGCAGCCAGACCTGGGATCCGTTCTATCCTATCTGCGGCCAGAGCCCTCCAAAGCGTCGCCACAGAATTCTGCCGCCTCAAATTCATCGCTGTCCGAACAGCTGAAAGAGGGGTTGACGCCGGAACAACAGCAAATGCTTGACAACCTATCTTCTTTTATGAACAACACACCACCGAAAGGAGCTCCCAATGAGTAGCGAACTAAATTCTTTCTATGAAAGCGCCGCTTTTCGCAGGTTAGCCCCCGCAAAAGCCAAACTGATCCGGGAAATGGTTGACATGATGGACAATAAGTCGGCCAATGAAAAAATGCAGATTATGATCTCCTACGGCTTTCGAATGAAAAATAACGGCCTAAGCCTCACGTCCGAAGAATCGTCCCTGCTGCTGGACGCGCTTCAGCAGAACTTGAGTCCCCAGGAACGCCAAAAAATGCAGACACTGCTGCAAATGTTTTGAATGCGGCGGCTATTTCATCTACTGCCGGGGAACAGAGTTTGTAGAAATACAGGCTCTGTTCTTTTTTGTAAACTAGAAAAAGGAACGGCGCATACCGCGCCGCTCCACATCCCATTGCCGCCCTCTCTATTTCGCTTCCTCTTGCAGCTTGCTGTCCGCGATGATCTTGTCCTGGACTTCCTTGGTCGTCTCCTCATATCGGGCAAATTCCATAGTAAATGAGCCGCGCCCCTGGGTGATGGATCGCAGGTCCGCCGGATAGGTGAACATTTCCGCCTGCGGAACCTCCGCCTCGATCACCTGTTTCTTTCCAACATGCTCCATGCCGAGAACTCGGCCGCGGCGTTTATTCAAGTCCCCTATAATATCGCCCATGTAAACCTCATCCACTGTAATGTGAACGGTCATAATGGGCTCCAGTATCACAGGCTTCGCCTGGGGAATCCCATTTTTGAACGCCAGGGCTGTGGCCAGCTTGAACGCCATCTCCGAGGAATCCACCGGGTGATAGCTGCCATCCACCAGGGTCGCTTTGACTCCCACCATGGGATACCCCGCCAGAACGCCGCTCTTGACGCACTCCTGAATCCCCTTCTCCACGGCCGGGAAATAGTTCTTGGGAACCGCGCCGCCAAATACCTCCTCCGCAAAAACGTAGGGCTGTGACAGATCTCCGGATGGCTCAAAGATTATATGTACGTCGCCGTACTGTCCATGACCTCCCGATTGCTTCTTATGCTTGCCCTGCACCTGCACCTTGCTGCGGATTGTCTCGCGGTAGGGCACTCTGGGCTTCTTCAATTCAATTCCGATTTTGAACTTGTTTAGCATCTTGCTCACGATCACGTCCAGATGCTGGTCCCCGACGCCATACAACAGCTGCTGCTTCATCTCCCGGTCAACGACCAGACGGATGGTGGGATCTTCCTCCATCAGCCGCTGTAAGCTGGCCGATACCTTGTCCTCATCCCCTTTGCTCTTCGGCTCAACGGCCATGCACATGAGGGCTGCTGGGAACTGGATCTGTGGGAAATTCACCGCGATCCTCTTGCCACACAGCGTGTCGCCTGTCGTCGTAACGGAGAGCTTGGTCACAGCTCCGATGTCCCCGGCATGGATCTCCGGGACCTCAATCTGCTCCTTCCCCCGCATGACGTACAATCGATTCATCCGCTCCACAGCATCCTTAGTCACGTTGGCCACCGGGTCGTCCCTTCGGAGGATCCCGGAGTTGATTTTGAAATAGGTAATCTTGCCGAGGAAGGGATCCACAGACGTCTTGAATACGAACGCAGAGAAAGGCGCCGTCTCCCCGCACTCCACTTTGACCGGTGTACCGTTCTTGTCCACCGCGTCCAGCGTGGGATGAACCGCCTCCGCCACAGGAAAATACCGGCATATGGATGTCATCAGCACTCCGATGCCAGTCCCGTTGACGGCGCACCCGCACAAGACCGGCACGATGTCGCCGGAGCCGATGCCGCTCTTCAGGGCGTCCTGAATCTCATCCACCGTGAACTCATCCCCGTCGAAATAGCGCTCCATCAGCTCCTCGTCGGTCTCCGCCACTGCCTCCAAAATCATCTGCCGCACAGGCTCTATCTCATCCGCTATCGAATCCGGTACTTCGCATGGAACGACGCGGTTGCCTTCGAATTTACGCCCCTCCATCTTCACAACATTTACGAAACCGACAAATTTTCCATTCTCTTTGATCGGAACTTGAAACGGAGCGATCGCCTTGCCAAATGTGTTCTGTAAGTCTTCCAGCACCTTGACGAGATTGGCTCCCTCCTCATCCATCCCATTGACAAAGATAAACCTAGGAAGGCCAGCCGCCTCCGCCTTCTCCCATGCCTGCTCCGTGCCGACCTGAACGCCGCTCTTGGCGGATACGACGATAACCGCGCCCTCCGCCGCGCGAAGCGCTTCCTCAACCTCGCCAACAAAATCAAAGTAACCGGGTGTATCCAAGA
>JAHZBS010000331.1 GCA_019423265.1 Clostridiales bacterium | reverse complement strand
CTGAAGCCGGAGGATGAGGCCGCCATGCGGGAGGCCAATGTCCCGGAGTGGTACATCGCCTCCTGCAAAAAGATTAAATATCTGTTCCCCAAAGCCCACGCGGCGGCCTATGTCACCATGTCCCTGCGAGTCGCGTACTATAAAGTCTATTACAAAGAAGCGTACTACGCGGCATTCTACACAGTGCGGGCCGACGGCTTTGACTATGAGCTCATGTGTATGGGCGTAGATCGGGCGCGGGAGGCCATCGACGAAATTGATGCCAAGGGAAAAGAGGCCACGGCAAAAGAGAAGGATGTGAAGACGATCCTGGAGCTGGTCGTGGAGATGTACTGTCGGCGGGTGGAGTTTGAGCCCATGGATTTATACCGGTCTCACGGCACCCGATTCCAGATTACCGAGGAGGGGAGATTGTTGCCGCCGTTCAACGCGCTGCAGGGCATGGGCGTTACCGCTGCCCAAAGCATCGAGGAAGCCAGAGGCGACGGCCCCTTCACTACGATTGAAGACTTCCTGGCAAGGACAAAGGTGAGCCGAACCATCGCGGACACAATGAAAAAGCTGGGCATCTTTGGGGATCTGCCGGAGACAGATCAGCTAAGCCTGTTTTAGGTTGGCGGCAGTTTAGCGCCAGGTTTGTGAAAGATATGCGAAAAAAAGGCTTGCATAAGTCGATATGAAGTGGTATACTATATGAGAATGAGAGTATGAGAAGAGTGGGGAAGCCCACTCTTCTCTATATGTTAGGCTCTAATAAGCGGATGGAAAGGAGGGGGCAAGATGAAAAAACAAGAGATTATCGCCCATGTGGAAGCGTTGCTGGAGCCGTTGGCGAGGGAATTCGGCTATGAGATCGTCGATGTGGAGTATGTGAAGGAAGGCGCCAACTGGTATCTGAAAGTCTTTGCCGACAAGGAAGGCGGATTTTCCATCGACGATTGCGTGGAGTTGAGCCATGCGCTGGATGAGCAGCTGGAGAAGACGGATCCGATCGAGACGCCGTATATACTGGAAGTCAGCTCTCCAGGTCTGGACCGTCCGCTGAAGACGGAGAAAGATTTTGTGCGCAGCCGTGGAAAACTTGTGGAGGTCAAACTGTACAAGGCCATGGAGGAGAAAGGCGTGGAGAAAGAATTCACAGCGCTGTTAAAGGGATATGATCCAAAGGCAAAAAGCGTTGAACTGGAGCTGGAAAACGGCGCCGCCGTCTGCCTCGGTCAAAAGGAAATTGCCAGCATACGTCTCGCGGTCATTTTTTAGCGGCGGACATGGATGAACATAAATAGGAGGAAGCAATGCAATGAATGAGTTTATTCAGGCCTTAGAACAGATTCAGAAGGAAAAAGGGATCGACAAGGAGATCGTATTCGAAGCCATTGAAGCTTCACTGGTAACGGCCTGCAAAAAGAATTTTGGAACATCGCAAAATATCAAAGTGACCATGGATCGCGAGAAGGGAACCGTCAAGGTTTTTGCCCAGAAGACCGTCGTCGAGGAGGTCAGCGACGCGGCCTTGGAGATCAGTCCCGAGGATGCGGTCAAGATCAATGCGCGCTACCAGGTAGGCGACATCTGCGACGTGGAGGTGACGCCGCGCAATTTCGGGCGGATCGCCGCGCAGAACGCAAAGCAGGTCGTAGTGCAGAAGATCCGGGAAGCGGAGCGGAATATCATCTACAATGAATACAAGAGTAAAGAGCGGGACATCGTGACAGGGCTGGTCCAGCGCAAGGAAAAGAAAAATGTATTTGTGAACCTGGGCAAGATCGAAGCGCTGCTCAGTCCCGCCGAGCAGGTTCCGACTGAGCAGTACACCATGAATCAGAGAATTAAGGTGTATGTGCTGGAAGTCAAAAACACGCCCAAGGGACCGCAGGTTCTTGTATCCAGGACGCACCCGGAGCTGGTCAAACGGCTGTTTGAGCAGGAGGTCCCGGAGATACATGACGGCATCGTACAGATCAAGAGCATTGCCAGAGAGCCGGGGTCCAGGACCAAGATCGCGGTTCACAGCAAAGATCCCCAGGTGGACCCGCTGGGAGCCTGCGTTGGACCTAACGGGAACCGAGTTAACGTCATCGTGGATGCGTTGGCCGGCGAGAAGATCGACATTGTCGTTTGGAGCAGCGCCCCCGACGAGTTCATCGCTGCGGCGCTGAGCCCGGCCAAAGTTGCCAGCGTGGAGGCGGATGAGGAGGGATTTACCGCGACGGTGGTTGTCCCGGATTATCAGCTGTCCCTGGCCATTGGAAAGGAAGGGCAGAATGCGCGCCTGGCCGCCAGGCTGACAGGATACAAGATCGATATCAAGAGCGAGTCGCAGGAAGAAGCCCAAAACCGCGAAGACTACGCGGAGGACGATATACTTTACGAGGACGCCTATGTAGAGGAAGAATAGGAGGGACCCAGATGAAGACACGGAAAATTCCCATGCGCAGGTGTACGGGATGTCAGGAGATGAAAAATAAGAGAGAATTAATTCGGATCGTTCGGGACCCGGAGGGGATGCTGAGCGTGGATTTTTCGGGGAAGAAATCTGGAAGAGGCGCGTACATCTGCGCCAACCCTGAATGTCTGGAGAAGGCAATCAA
>JAHZBS010000330.1 GCA_019423265.1 Clostridiales bacterium | reverse complement strand
ATATCGAGCAGCGGACGGTGATCATCACGGAGCCCATGTGCGCCACAGGCGGCTCAATCATCGCGGCGGTCAACCTCCTGAAGAACCGCGGCGTAAAGAATATCAAGGTTATGTGCCTGGTGGTGGCCGAGCCTGGAATCAAGGCGATAGAGGCCGTCCACCCGGATATCGAGATCTTTACTGTGGGCTATGATAAAGAATTGAATGAGCATGGGTACATCACACCGGGACTTGGCGACGCGGGGGACCGGCTGTTTGGGACAAAATAAAAAGAGGCATTGCCTCAGCGCGATAGGGAAATATTCTTGGCGAATAGCGCAGGACACATTTTTCGTGTGTCCTGCGCTATTTGGTTGGCAACGTCCCTGTTTTCAGTCCCGCTCGCTGTCCCAGTCAAGGATGGCCCCGGAGACAGCGTCGATCTCCGCCTCATACTCCATAGACCCGCTTTTGAATTCCAGCTCATAGACGGCTCTTCCGTCGTCGTAGTCCAGCTTCACCTCATAAAAGGTAACCGATGAGTCGGAGAGACCAGCCCTCTCCAGCGCGATGGATTTCGCCTTGTCCTGGCTGATATAGCCAGACGGCACAGAGACATTCTGAGCGGAAAGTTTCCTATCCCAGTCCCATTCCAGGATTGCGCCGCTGAAAGCGTCGATCTCATACTCATATTCCCCGCTGCTGCCGTAGAATTCTACATCATAGATCATTCGGCCGTCGTCGCGGTCCAGTTTTACTTTGGTGAAGGTCACGTCGCCCTCTGTCAGATTGGCGTGCTGTAGGGCGATCACTTTGGCCTTGGCGTCACCCAGGTAGGCGGTGGAGCTGTCGTCGGTGGGGATGGTAAAGTCCTCCACATCTGCGTCAAATTTTAAGATCGTGCCGTCATAGGCGTCAATCTCATAATCGTACTCCGTATTGCCGCTGTAAAACTCCACGTCATAGTAACACTTTCCGTCATCGATGTCCAGCTCTGTTTTGATAAACTGGACGTCGGATGAAGAGAGGCCCGCATGGGCGAGCGCCTTTGTCCGTGCTTCGTCCTCCCCGATATAGCTCTGGGATGTACCGGAGCTGGCAGGGCGCTTCTGTTCCAACTCGTATTTGAGAACGGTTCCATCCACGGCGTCAATCTCATATTCATATTCTGTTCCCGCGATGTAAAATTCCACCTCATAGACGACGCGCCCATCCTCGTAGTCCAATTCGACTTTCTGGAAGGTCGTCTCGGAGAGGGACACTTGTGCGTGATCCGCCGCGATGGATTTGGCTTTTTCTTCTCCGATATACGCGCCGGAGCTGGCAGCGCCCACGGAGGTAATATTGTTGTTGAGATCCGTATTTTTGGCGGAGAGGAGCAGGTTGAGGTCATTGATGGAAAGCTTCGCCATATCCTCGAAGGTAAGGGTGGGATCCTGCTCAACCAACAGCTGGATGATCGCGGCCTTTCCCGGGGAAATCCCATAGGTCTGGGCAAGCTGCTCTAGATCTTCCGTGCCGGTGAGGGTCTGGCTCAAGACAGCGCCCTGGATACTGCTGTCCGCCAAGAGCTTGTTGACCTCATCTGTCAAGCGCTGGGAGAGGGCGGCGCTTTTGGCTTCGTCTTCGTTTTCCACGGAGATCAGAACGGAATTCCGCAGTTCATTCACATACCCATTTTTGAGCATGGAGCCGATCAGGGCGTTGAGGGCGATATCCAAGTCCACGCCCTTTAGATCCATTCCGTCTAAGATAACATTCGCGTCCTCATTGAGTGGATTGGCGGAGAGTATTTTTTCTTGCCGGTTTATTTTAAGTTCGATGCTGGGGTTGACGTCGATCTCCACGATGGAATCGACGCGGTGGAGGGATTGATATCGATATCCCATAATCAAACCCGTCGCCAGAATGAATACGGCGGCGGCAGTGCTCAGGGCAACAAGCCAGGAGCGCTTTTTGGTGTGGTTGTTCATTTGCTGTATATCGGACATGGGTAGCACTCTTCCTTCCTGTTCATCGCATTGCTGAAGGACGGAGTCCAGAACGTCGGGCGTGGCCTGCTGTACGTAAGCCGCCAGTTTGTTTTCAATCTCGTGATCTCTCATCGCAGGTCCTCCTCCTTCATGGATTTTTTTAGCTTATCTAAAGCACGGCGGTATTTTGAAAGGACAGTGGAGAGCGGAAGCTCCAGCAGTGCGGCGATCTCGCGGTGTTTAAGCGCCGTCAGGGCGTGGAGTGTGACAATCTGCCGCTCTTGGTCGGTAAGCCGGTTCAAGAGCGCGCTGACAAGGAGCTTGTTGTCGTCCGGACCGTAGGTGACATCGGGAATCTCCCAGTCCTCCGGCGGAAGTGTGGCGTCTCGCGCTTGCTCTCGAAGTTTCATGAGAGCCAGGTTGCGAACGATGGTCAAGATCCAAGCCAAGGGTTTTCCCTGCGCCGTATAGGTGTGGGCATTGGCGTAAATGCGGATATACGCCTCCTGCATAGTATCCTCCGCATCGTGACTGTTTTTCAAAATAGACAAGGCAAAGCCATAGACCGCGGATTTGGTCTCTGCGTAAAGCTGGGCAAGCGCTTCCTTGCTTCCGGAGGCAATTTGGAAGAGCAGGGCTTCCTCGACAGAGGC
>JAHZBS010000033.1 GCA_019423265.1 Clostridiales bacterium | reverse complement strand
ACATCTCCTGAATGTTATGTTCTTCCTTCATTCGTTCAATGCCTAAAAGCAACGCAGCTTTCCGTAACCTTTGTTTTGGTGACACTTATCTATAAGGAATTTCCATAGTGTATATTGGTTTCTTGATTCGAAAATTCGAACATAATAAAGCCGACAGGCGAGACAGGCCCAAGCCCTTGTGTGTTCTCTCACTCAATATCCCGCTGGAAAGGCGGTATTTGTTGCGCGTTTCTTCTCCTTTGGCGCAAAAAATTGCAGCGCAAATGCGCTGTAATTCTAAATTATTATTCTCACAGAAACCTGTTGCAAATCTCCTTAAATTGTGGTATATTTATAGTATACTAAATAGAATCGGAGTTGCTTATATGGGCAGAGAAAACAAGAAAGAAGCAGTTGCGGCATTGCACAGAGAACAGATTATGAAAGCTGCTGAAAAGCTCTTTTCAGAAAAGGGGTTTTCGCAAACAACAATAGATGATATTTCAAAAGCGTCTGAATACAGTCGGCGTACTATTTATGCCTATTACGAAAGCAAAGATGATATTTTGTACCATATCGTCGAAAAGGGGTTGATCGAATTAAAAAAGGACATTGAAAGTGCAATCAATCTCAATGAGGATTTTATAACAGAATACAAAGCGATCTGTATGGCAATAAGCAAATATCAATATGAATATTCTCATTCAGCCGACAATGTAAATCGCGCAAATACGGCTAATTTTGATTTTGAAAACCTTTCTGATACGGTCAAGCACATTTTATTGTTAGGAACGGAAATCAACACCATTCTTGCCGCATTTATTGAAGATGGAAAAGAAAAAGGTATTGTGCGGCAAGATGTAATCCCTATGCTAACCGTTTATATTTTGTGGTCAAGCATTACTTCGTTTCTTACGCTTGCACAGACAAAAGGACAATTCATTTCAAAACAGTTTTCTATCTCTGAAAATGAGCTTTTAGATTATGGTTTCAAGCAGCTAATCAACTCTATTTTGGAGGTGCGGATTTGATGAAAAAAAGCAGTTGGCTAATATGCCCTATATGTGGAGGGAAAACCCGTAATCAAGTTCGGGAAGATACGGTTTTGATAAACTACCCTCTTTTCTGTCCGAAGTGTAAAAAAGTAACGCTAATCAATGTGAAACAGTTAAATATGAGCCTGATAAAAGAGCCGAACGCTATGAGGAATACTTAAGGAGGAACAAAAGGCAATGAGTAAATATACTCCTCTATGGGAATATGTGCAGAGTAATGGAAGTCAATCTTTTAAGCTGGCATTTGAAGAAATACAGAATATTGCAGGAATACCCATAGACCATTCTTTTCTAAAATATAAAAAGGAACTCACAGAATACGGCTATCAAGTAGGAAAAATATCAATGAAAGAACAAACGGTTATCTTTAATAAGATTGATTGACAAATCGAAATTTTTGGAGGGCTAATATGGAATGGTTTAATGTTTTTGGATTGATTTTTATTGTCGTCATTTTGGTACCCAATATTATATTTGCGATTAAGTGCAAAGATGGATTTGACAACAAATGGGAAAATAAATATGTTGAGATAATAGAACAAGCGGGGAGATTCGGCTGTGTCGGATTTATGATAATCAATATTCCGGGAACTTGGTTCGGGTGGTGGTCTGACGAAGCATTTGCAATATATTTGATTGTAGATGCCATATTGGTAATGCTTTATTGTGCGATTTGGGTTATTTGTTTTAAAAAGAGCAGCGTTTTCAGAGCATTAGTCCTCTCTATTATTCCTTCTATCTTGTTCCTATTTAGTGGGATTATGAGCAGGTCAGTATTATTGATTATTGCATCAGTATTATTTGCACCAAGTCATATTATGATTTCATACAAAAATGCGAAATGAGATTTGCAAATTTCTGTTTATCGGGCAGAACAACATATCATCAAAGAGCCAGACGCACAGACGCAGAGCCGATAAATCTATTCGATTATTGGCTCTGCCTGTTTTTTAGGAAAGCGAAGGATATGATGAATCATCACAATTTGGATTTTTCACTTGTCGCAACCAGCAGTTCTCTTATGGAACGGCAGGCGACCGATAAGATACTTGCCTGTAATGAAGAAATCGAGAAATACGGTTTGGTTTTGACCGAGCAACAGGCGTTGGCGTTAGTACAAACACGCACAAACGCATTGAAAGAAAATAAGCGTATCGAATTGAATGGCGGTATTGTCGACAAGTTAATTTTAGCTTTTTGTGACTCTCCGTACATTGAAAAAGATATTTACGAGGATATTTTACATGACCTCATTAACTTATTTTATGACTTGAAAAATAATACATGGGATACCATCTCAGATGATGATGTAATCGAGTTTATGAAAAATGCCTTTAACAATCGCTGTCATGGTTCATTGGAATTGCTTTCAGGCGAGGCATTGCGATTGTCCGAGCATATCCATTGCGGTAAAACAATAAAAACATTCAAGGAGGATTGAAATGGAAGCACTTGACATACGTCACCCGATTAAAGAAGAAATGTTAAATCCGAAATACTACTTTCAATCTCTCATAGAGCAAGCCTGCCATTGTGGTTTGCTGTCAGAAAAAGAGTTATCCGCAGTTCAGACGGACTTACTCTTGATACTTGCCGAGCAGACAGATAAGTGGAGCAAGGGCGAAAGCAGCTCTATTCCCACAGAGAAAGCGCAGGATATCATGACCTCTATCCTGTTTGTAATTGGAATACAATTAAAGTCATATCAAACGCCGGAGCAAGCCGTAGAAATGTTAAAATCGGAGCCTTTGAAAACTCTTTTTGAGAATGGTTTGAAACTTGTACGGCGAAAAACAGCTATTTCCCGCAGCTTGCAAAAAAAGATTTTAGAGCATCTTCTTGATACGCCGAATGTTTATTACCGTTCCACCATAGCTGACGGTATCAATGGCTTTTTCAAATTATACCGTCCTCAGTTTGCCGCCCATGAGATACACATAACGGCTGATTATCCTATTCTTGCAGGCAGACCAGAATTAGACGGCATTGAGTTTATTGAACAATATCTGCGTTGTGTTGAGGCGGAAAATGCGTTTTGTATCTGTTTCAAGTCACAAGATATACATCATTTATTGTGTGGACTTACACATGATTATCGTAGTGTGCCATTAAATATTTTTGAGCCTGTACTTTTATCCGCTCTTGGGCTTGTCATGCAAAATCGCAATCCCCAAAATCTTAATTTAGATGAAGACGATATTTCTGTTTTGTATCAGCAGTTTTCCTGCCAAACGGAAAAAGAAATACAAGATTGTTTGAAAAAAGCCCTTTCTTATTTGCATAAAGAAATGGATTTGTCGCATATTTCCATGCGATATGCGTCTTTGTGCATACCAAAACTTGCCGCTACAATTCTAAATGCGGTAAAAATGGAAACGCTTGATAAGGTGTTTTTGATACCCGCCTACCCGGAGCAGGAACCGCAAATTATCCTTTCCTATGGCGATAGAATGAATGATAACGCATATCAAAAATTAGTTGAAAGAATTTTGCAGACAGACAGCAGCGAGGAAAAAATAGCACTTATTTTGAATGAAGTACATTCCTTTGCCGATTTACTGGATATATTGTCTGATGCGGAACTTTACACAGATGAATTTGACCTTTTAATCAATACGTTGCCATTACCAGTATTTGCAATGTTGCTATCACAATATCCAAATGATGATTTTTTGGATAGAGAGAGTGAACAGCTTTTATTTGCTGCATTGCAGAAAAGAAAACAGCAGCTTTCTATGGAAGAAAAGAAACAAATTGAACAAGTGATAAGCGCACTTCAACGGGAAGAAATGTAAAAATATCTAATCAAAGAGCCAGACGCATAAGACGCAGGGCCAACAATCTTGTGAGCAGAGGTTTCCAAAAGTAGATTTGTTAGCTTTGTGAGATGAGCGGAAGCAACATGGGAAGCACCGGGGAACTCAGATAACAAAGCGTAAACGGATGCCATATGAAGCGTGGGAACGAGCTTTTCCAGTTCAGGAAACAGGAGTCTTGATAAGTTTCAATTTTATATTTCTTCTGTCGGCAATCTTTTGAAACACCTCTACCACATACGAACATTGTGCCTTGAATGGTCGTGCAGACAATTCATCATTGGATTGTATTTGTTCTATCGCTTCTTGTAACTCGGAAAGTTCTAATAAATTGACTACCACACAAAAGAAATTTTTTCTGCGCCCGTCATTATAGTTAGAAAGTAAATGGGAGAGAATTTGTATTTTTCGCTGTTGTTCAAGATTATATTGCTCAATACCTATGCGCTGCGCTCTTTCTAAATCCGCCTTTCGTCGTCTATGTGTGATAAAAGAGTCATATTCATCAATGTGTTGATTTTTTTCGCAAGGATATTGTTTGCACTCATAGCAATATTCAATTTTTCCATGTTCAAGACTACATTTCGCAATCCTGCATGATTGATTACCATTACCGCAGCCGCCACAGTAATTACCTAAAAGCATAGGGCATAGCCCGCAATTTAATCCGCAAAGAGACAATAATTGATTTTTCCGTTCAAATTCTTTCATAAATATCAGCTCCGCCAATTCCGCTTTTTGCGCCGTTCGGTTTCCCGGAGGTTATCTGCAAATTTATCAAAATTATCTTCTTCAAAATTATTGCCGCCGAAAGAAATATCATTTGTACCAATAAATTCTTTGTATGTTTCCAGCGTCTGCAAAGCCAAACCGCCTGTTAAAGTCTTGTTTGCGCCAAAATCCATGATTACATCAAGCCCTAAAACTCTTTTATAAAATTCAACGGTTTTATCCATATCCGTTACAACTAACATCGTGTTCATCATGTACCTCCACACTTCTTTACTTTCCCGCCTGCCCTCTGTCCGGGTGTTCCGGGTAAGGATTTGAAACGCTGTTGCTCTGATTATATCTTATTTTAAAACGGAAACGCGGCTCAACTCTTTTGATGAACCGCGTTTTTTGCGCTCTCCATAGTTATGAAACAGGCGTAAGGTCCTCTCTCCACTTCCTATATATTCCTTTTTGAATAAAGTAAATATAGGGTACGCCTAAATTGGTTTCAATCAGGGAATTGACAATCAGCGGTCCTATGCCGGCAGGCCGGATCCCGCAGAGAAGAAGCGCTGCCTCCCAGCCAAATTGCACCCCTATGCCTGTGACGAGAAGCCACAATATGTTGATCCGCTTCCCCTGGTCCTGCACCGCCATGTTGTACACACAGACAATGGCGTAGCCCACAAACAGAATGGCGGCCATAACCCCGTGATACGAGGCGGTCCCCCGGCTAATCTCAATAGTCTGAAAGCTGGCTCCAAAATTTTGGCTGAGCAGGCCGCTGCACATCCACCCCGCTACTATGAGCAGCGTAAATTCCTTAAAATATAGGTCCCGGTTCAGCCACATCCATATCCATACAAAGTTGGTAAATCCAAAGCTCATACTCAGCCAGAACAGGAATAAGGCGGGATCCGCTCCCACAACCTGCCGCGTGCCCAAGGCCAAATAAAAAATCCCGTAATCCACTGCGAAATACAGCAGTCCGCCTGCCACTCCAAACAAAAACGTGAGCCTCCGCCTCTTGATCAGCAACAAAATGGCGAGCAGGATCAGAATTCCAACATCCACGATTATGTAGAGCGTGTTCATCGAACGCGCCGCAATGATTTCTCCCATGAAACTCCCCCCGGATTATATCGTTTTCCCTATCATAGCAGGAGTTTCTCATTTTGTAAAGCGCCTATTTCTAACGATCGTACCATTTTGACTGCTCATTGTACAGCCTTGCATAGACCCTATTCTCTTCCATCAGCTGGCGGTGCGTCCCGTCCCCCACAATTCTTCCTTTATCAAAGACTATGATCCTTTGCGCCAGTGCCGCCACCGATATTCGGTGCGTAACAAATATAACGGTCTTATCCCCCGCTAAATCCATATACTTTTGGAATATCTCCGATTCCGCTAACGGGTCAAGATTGCTGGTCGGTTCGTCGAGAACAATGATGTTCCTATTCCGATAACAGGCCCTGCTGATCGACAATTTCTGCCACTGTCCCCCTGAGAGATCGCGTCCGCCCACATCCTTGCCTAGAAGCTCGTCTTTCATCCCAGCGCCGATGCCTCCAAATTCTAGAGCTTCCTCAATCATCTTTTCGTCGCGCGGCCGATGCGTATCTCCCAAATAGACATTGTCTCCAACGGTAAACGTTGTGTATTTGGACGGCATCTGGACTACACAGCTTGTAGCCGAGAATCTGCTTTCACAGTTTAACCCATCGGAAGCCTGGCCGTTAAAGGTGACCGAACCGCTGGAGGGTTCCAACAGCCCCGTGAGCAAGCTGACAAACGTGGTTTTTCCCGCTCCATTTTCTCCTACCAAGGCCACCCGTTCCCCTCTGCGGATCGAAATGTTGATATCCTCTAAAACGGTGTGATCTGTCATGGGATACCGATAGGACACAGTATTGAATTGTATAGGATCTGCGGTGGGATCCGACTCCTCTCCGCGTTCTTTAGGATCTTCCTTCAAATCCATAATTTGAAAAAACGTGGTCGCCTCATTGCGCTTTGAAATGAACTGGGCAATGCCCGTAATAAGGCTTCCCATGTCCGAAATGAGCGTGGATACCAGTGATAAAACTGCACTCAACGCGCCGACTGTGATTTTTCCGGCCGTCATTAACAGGATCGCAAGAAAGCAGGATGCAATATTGGCCAAATTAGAAATCAAAGAGTTACCGCAATTGAGAATCGTCCTGTTGCGGTAGAGTTTCTTTTCGTTTTTGGTGTACTGTTCGATCTGTCTCTTCCATTTGTCATAAAAAAAATCATACAGCCCCATCGTCTTAATCTCTTTTGCCCCGGCGCCGAGCATGATGTCCTGATAGTAGTTTGCCTGACGCTGAAGCTTTGTGTTATCTTGAATAAATTTGTACCGAATTTTTTCATCGATGAAAACGGTAAAAAATACAGGCAAAGGTAACACCAGCAAAATGAGGCACAGCCACGGGCTATAGATATACAGAGTCGCGGCAATGGAGACAACGGATATGGCTTTCGCCAAAATCGCATAGCTCTGCTGCATCACGCCTCGGCTGATCCCATTCCAACTGTCATTCATAAATTGCATGTTTCGATTCACTATATCATTCATCTGAGGAATTTCCCAATATTCATATTGAATCCTGTTGAGCTTTCGGTATACATTCGACAGAATGCGCTCTTGAAAGCGGTTCTCCTGTACGATATTCAACTGCTCGATATCTTCCTGCCCTTCGAGACAGCGGCACAGAATATCCGTTGCAATATTGATCAGGTAATAGCCTATGAGAAGCAAAATAACGCCCAGCAGCGATTCATGGAACGCGCCCCCCGATAGGGTGTCCACATACCGCCCCCACAGCACAGCCGACAGCGGGCGCAGCAGAGACAAGAGAACGTACAATCCCAAATAGAGCAGCGCAATTGTCTTTGAATTCTTTACAACATATATCCACATTCTCACAAGATTTTTAAGGGCAGGCTTTTGTGTTGATACGACATCACGTTCAATATCCGTTGTCCGGTCCGGCATTTCCATCCCTCCGTTTTCTAGTGGCATGTACTCCCCTATTCGCAGGATTCATACCAGTGTTTTTGTGCTTGAAACATTCTTGCATATAAACCGTCAGTAGCCATCAATTCTGCATGGCTGCCGCTCTGCACAATGTTTCCTTCAGCTATCACCAGAATTCTATCGCAGATCGCGGTGGAGCCCAGGCGATGGGTGATGAACAGTGAAGTCTTGCCATCGGCCAGCTTTGCGAAATCTTGATACAGCTGGCTCTCCGCCATGGGGTCAAGCTGGCTTGTGGGTTCATCCAAGATCAATATTTTTTTATCTCCCAAAAAGGCCCGTGCCATAGCGATTCTCTGCCACTGTCCCCCAGATAAGTCCACGCCCTCATCAAACATGCGCCCAAGGATCGTATCCCAGCCATTGGAAAAAGTCTCTATGAATTCATATGCGCCAACACTCTGTGCCGCTTCCTGGATCGCCTCATCCGAATATGGTTGACAGATATCGCCTACAGCAATATTCTCTTTTACTGAGATATTATAGCGCATAAAATCTTGAAAAACCGTTCCATACAGTTTTGAAATTTTTTCCGGGGACCGCAAGGAGTCGATTGACTGCCCTCCGACTAAGATCTCCCCCTTATCCGGAGTGAACAGCCCGAGAAGCAGTTTAATCATTGTGGTTTTCCCTTCCCCGTTTTCCCCTACGATGGAAACTTTTTCTCCGTCCTGAATTGTAAACGTTAGGCCTTTGAGAATATCCCGGTCCGTTCCAGGGTACCGAAACCATACATCTCGAAATTCTATGGAGCCGTCTGCGGGTAATTCCGTATCCGCTCCCTCCGGTTCTTCTGAGAGCTCAAAAAAGCGTTCATAGTATTCAAAGGTGTTGGCATGAAAGGGGCCGCCGCGCAGTATAGTCGTCGTCTTGTCTAAATCTCTATACATAGAGCCAAATATCAGCAGTGACAGAGACACTAACATCCCCAATCCGATACGCTGATGGCTGAACATCCACAATAGCAGAAGCACATTCAAAATAGTCGAAATTCTTGCCACGTTGCCGCTTGTCAAAATCTTTCTTATATGCTTTACATAATATTTTTCATATTCTCGGTTTCTCCGATTCTGCCTCGTCTTATACTCGGAAACCAAATAGTCCGACGCCTGGTGCAGTCGATTTTCCTTTACCACCTCCCTGGTACACAAGAACTTGCCGAGAATTCCGTTGCTGTAATCCATATCCCAATAGGATTCCATTTCATTATAAATTTCATAATTCAATCCAAGGGAAAAATGGAATTCCACTAAAAAGGGGATTAACACTGTAAAAACGAGCCACCATTCCGCTTGCGCCAACAGATAAAACGACCCTAACACAGAGACCAGCGCCGAAAGGGTGGTGGTAAAATACATGGGGAAAAGGATTCTGGCGGCATTTTCGGTCCGATTGAAGGCTTTATCGATAATCTCCATCGACTGCGGATTTTCAAAGTGCTCATACTTTAGCTTTTTAAGCTTTTTGATCATTTTCGAGCGGAAGGTTGTGCGCAGCGCTAGCTGCGTGCGGGGCTGTACAAAACTTTGAATATAGAGACTCGCCAAACTGGGGATCAGAGAAATGATCAAAAACAGGAGCAGCACCGGCGCCATATGCGAGAGAGGGAGCGTCCCGTCCGCCACCCGCATTCCACTGTCAATAATCTGATTCAAGCTCCATGTCATCAAGGGCGGACAACAGCCCTGGACAATGGATACAAAAATGGTACTCGCCAATAGGAACGGGCTATCCTCTTTTAAAATATGGAGCAAATATCGATACGCATGGCAAATTCTTTTTATTTCTTTCATATGCTTTCCTCCCATTTACATGGCATACACAAAGATCTTCTGCCTATAGTC
The DNA here is from genome assembly GCA_019423265.1 of Clostridiales bacterium. Next base: position 6,548 of record JAHZBS010000033.1, on the reverse strand, counting down.
CCTCAAACTGTTTATGTAGTAATCGTATCACAGTTTCGATCCTTTTTTAACTTTTATAAAATAAAATGTAATGCTTTACATTTGCGTCGGAGTGTAGTATACTAAGACCGAATTAGGCGATCCCATAAAGCGCCAAATCCTTATTAGCAGGAGGGAAATATCATGGAAAAAGTATACGTGCAGGTCTATTCCGTAGGTGCGGAGCCGGAGAGTATGCCGGAGAAGCTGGAAAGGCTTGCCAGCATCGGCTACAGCGGCGTTGAATTCGCCGGATACGGCGGCTTGGATGCGAAAGAAATGAAAAAGGCCTTGGCCAACACCGGGCTGGAGTGTGTATCCTCCCACATTGGATTGAACAACATCCAGCAGGAGCTGGAGTACTTAGCGGAGATCGGTTCCAAAATGGCAGTCTGCCCCTGCTATCATATCTGCAACCGCGACGATGCGCTTGCCTTGGCGGAACTGTTAAACAAATGTGGCGAGCAGGGGGCGAAGTATGGAATCCGCGTCGGATATCACAATCACACTTACGAGTTCTGGCAGGACGGCGGACAGTATCTGTTGGATTATGTGATCCAAAATATCGATCCCAAGTATGCCGGCTTCCAGCTCGACTGCGGTTGGGCCAGCGCCTCCGGCGTTATCCCCCAGGATTACATCAACCAGTACCCGGGACGCCTGATGTCCATCCACGTGAAGGAAAATAACGCTGTCATCGGCCCAGAAAATCCGAACCCGGACCCCAATGCGGTTCCGCTTACGGACGAGGAGCGGGCCGCCGCCAATGCCCGCCGCCAACGGCTCAATTGCCCCACCGGCCAGGGCATCGTGGACTGGAAACAGGTCAAAGCCGCCGCCAACGCCCAGGGTGTCGATACCTTTATTGTCGAGCGGGAGTGGAGCTACAATACACCGCAGAATCGCTGGGAATGCCTCAAGGCGGACTGTGAATGGCTTAAGGCCAATCTATAACAATGGCGTTTACAGACGAGAGGGAGTGGCCCGCAGGTCGCTCCCTCTCATTTTGCTAGCGGCATCTAGGCCCGTCTCCCCAAAATCCGGACAGTTCCCTCATCGAATTCACAGTTGCGGCGATACTCCACCAGGGCCAATCCGTCCTCCAGCCGGACCGTAAACTGATCCACATAGGGCGTGGTATAATACGCCACCGCAAAGCAGTAGACCGTCTCCCCGATCCACGCTCCGGACATGGCTATCTTTTCATAGACGTGAAGGCCAATGGACGATGTATGCGGATCCGCAGTGGAATGGCCATCCTTCCAGCATCCGTACCCTAGTTCACCCGTCAGCTCGCTGCCCCTTATTTTCAGGCAGGCCGTACCCTCCGCAAAATCCAGTGCCATAGACTCCAGACCAACGCAATTGCGCTCAAACTGGAATTCCTCCCTCGCCGTATGAGATGGCGACCGGGCTGCCCCCTCGGGGACCGGCAATTGCAGGGAAGCCAACGTATCGGCCAAGAGCGCTTGCTCCGCTTCATCGTCCGGCAAGCTCCCCTCCGGCTTCACTCCTGGGAGCAAAATATCCCAAATCCGTGCCAGAATCCCGCCCATATCCGCGCTTCCCGATGTGATTGCCATGACCATATCCTGCTTAGGCATCACGATGCAGTACTGGCCGTGGGCGCCATCACCGCGAAATACCCCCTCCGGCTCACAGCGCCAGAATTGGTACCCGTACCCCTGCGACCAATCCCCCGGCCCCTCCCCATTGGAAATCTGCCAAGCGCTGGCCGCCTCGATCCACTGGGGATTTAAGAGCTGCTTCCCCCCGTAGGCGCCTTTTTGCAGGAGGAAGGTCCCGAATTTGGCGATATCCTCCGTCTTAATATTCAGCCCAAAACCGCCCGTGTTGATCCCTTTAGGGCATGTCTCCCACCATATGTCATGGATGTCCAGTGGTTCAAACAGGCGGGGTTTCAAATACTCACACACCGTCAGGCCCGTACATTTTTGGACAATGGCGGAAAGCATATAGCTCGCGGGCGTGTTGTAGACGAACTGGCTACCCGGCTCCTTGTCCACATAGGACGAAAGGAACGCATACACCCAGTCGGACTCCTGGCTATCTCGAAAGTTCCACGGCTCCCGGCTGTGTCCCGTGGCCATCGTCAGAAGGTTTTTCACTTTCATTCGCGCCATGGTCTCACAGGGGGCATAGGGCAGTACATCCGGAAAAAAAGAGAGCACTGTATCCTCAAGGCTCAGCCGCCCCTCCTGCACCGCGAATCCTATGGCAGTCGAAGTAAAACTCTTGCTCAGGGAAAACATGACATGATTTTCCTCCGGCCGGTAAGGCCTCCACCATCCCTGGGCAACACAGATATTGTGGCGCAGGATCATCACCGAATGAACCCCCAGCGCCGCCTCCTCCCACGATTTCAAAAGCCGAAGAATGGCGCCGGCTTCGATGCCGGCCTCGCTTGGTCTCCCCATCCTCCATTCCTTCATTGCCAAATCCCTCCTCCAATCAGTCTTGCGATGCCCCCGCCAGTCCATTACCTTTCATACTGCCATGGAACATAGGGAAGTATTCCCCATGTGATCTCATCCGCATAGTGAACCTCTGTATGTATCATAGAACGGAAGTCGGCGGATGTTGCCTTTATACACGGGAACTCACTGCATTCCCTACATTCGGAAATCCCTTTACAGGGTATACACACTTTAGCGTGACAAGGGTCATCTTTACAATAACAGTCCGCGCTATAACAGCCATTGCATCGCATACTCCGGTCATTAATAAAAAAATTATATCTCGAATTGAGTTAAAAATCAACCATTTGTTCGCATAGAATGGCAAACTCGTTATACAAGATTTTGTCATCGTTTTCTTCGAATCCCCTTGACAATCTGGATCATTTCTGCTAGACTATCATCACACCTATGAGTAAGAAGAGTACTCTGAGAGGTTCCTTTCCAGGGAGCCGCCGGCAGTGGGACGGCGGCATGTGAACACTTAGACGAATGGGCTTACGAGGGCGGGCTGAACGGCGTGTATCGCGTGCTCAGTAGTACCCGACGGGATCTCCACCCGTTATCCTGGGAGCATATATTGTTGTATATGGAGCAAGAGGGCGAAGAAATTCGTCAATATGGGTGGTACCGCAGAAGCAGCAGGCTTTTGTCCCAGCAAACGCTGAGACAAGAGCCTTTTTAATCTTATCATGAAAGGAGATTTCATACAATGAAGACCGTCCCGCACCGTTTATATCTCACAGAAGAGCAGATGCCCAAGCAGTGGTACAATCTCCGCGCCGACATGAAGGAACTCCCGGATCCGCTTATCAATCCGGCCACCATGCAGCCAGCGACAGAGGCTGACCTCTACCCTGTTTTCTGTGAAAAATTGGCCCACCAGGAGTTGGACAATGAAACCCGCTACATCGATATCCCCGAGGAAATCCAGGAGATGTATAAGATGTACCGGCCCTCCCCCCTGATTCGCGCCTATAACCTGGAAAAAGCGCTGGACACGCCGGCTCGCATCTATTACAAATTCGAGGGCAATAACACGTCGGGGAGCCACAAATTGAATTCCGCTATCGCCCAGGCGTATTATGCGAAAGAACAGGGCATGACCGGCTTAACGACGGAGACCGGCGCCGGTCAGTGGGGAACCGCCCTCTCTGAGGCCTGTTCCTATTTTGGACTTGACCTGACGGTCTTCATGGTAAAAGCTTCGTTTGAGCAGAAGCCTTATCGCAAAGCCATCATGCAGACCTTCGATGCAGAGGTTATCTCAAGCCCCAGCAACACCACCAACGCCGGGCGCGCCATCTTGGCGGAACATCCGGATACGACGGGCAGTCTGGGCTGCGCCATCTCCGAGGCTGTCGAGAAAGCGGTCACGACTCCCGGGTACCGCTATGTGTTGGGATCTGTGCTGAATCAGGTTTTGCTGCACCAATCCATTATCGGGTTGGAAAGCAAAATCGCCATGGAGATGTTGGATGAATACCCGGATATAGTAATCGGGTGCGCCGGTGGCGGCTCCAATCTTGGCGGACTGATCGCGCCTTTCATGCAGGATAAACTGCTAGGCCGCGCGAATCCGCAAATCATCGCCGTGGAACCGGCATCCTGTCCATCTCTGACCCGCGGCCGCTATGCCTATGATTTTTGCGATACCGGCAGGGTAACCCCCCTGGCCCGCATGTACACCCTGGGTTGCGGCTTCATCCCCTCGCCCAATCACGCCGGAGGATTGCGCTACCACGGCATGTCCCCCATTCTGTCCAAGCTGTACCACGATGGCTACATGAGCGCCGTATCGGTGGAGCAGACGAAGGTCTTCGAGGCGGCCACCTTGTTTGCCAAGATGGAGACGATCCTGCCAGCGCCGGAGTCCTCCCACGCCATTTATGCCGCCATGGAAGAAGCGCGGCGCTGCAAAGAGACCGGCGAAGCCAAAACTATACTGTTCGGCCTCACCGGAACCGGCTACTTTGATATGACCGCCTACACGGCATTTCACGACCACACGATGACAGACTATATCCCCACCGATGCGGATCTGGAAATCGGTTTCGCCGGTTTGCCGAAGATTCCCGGCATTCAGGAATAAAGCCAACCACATGTACAAAGGAGGCCCCTCAACGCCATACATGGCTTGAGGGGCCTTTTTCACGCCTGGAGTCGTCTCTTCTGCAAACTTTTTATTCCTCAAGAAATCCGATAAACAGCCGATTGAATCGCTCCAATTCATCATAAAAAATGCCGTGTCCACTGTTCTCAAAGGCAAAAAGCTGCGCACCTGGTATACATACCTTCTGTACCAATCCTAGCTCAAAAGGCACGATCTGATCCTTCTTGCCGTGGAAAATACCTGTGGGAACCTTTGCCCACTCCAGGTCTGCGCACCCATCCTCATCCCGCAGGGCATACGCGGTTTTGACCGTTCCAATCCCCGAAGCATCCAGGGCTAAACCGCGAAACCAATCTTTGACCGCATCGCTATGAGGGCAGGCGAGCAATTGACGGCTAAAGTCATACGCCTGCTGCGGGCGATCTGTCTGCGACAGTGCAATCAGAGATTCCGCTGTCGATCGGGGAACGCCATAGGGAAATCCCGGGCAGCAGGTAAAGCGCGGCGCGGCAGCGCCCAGCAGCGCCAACCGGCACACGCCAAAGCCCCGATGGCGCCGCATATACCGGAGAACAATGGCCCCGCCCATTGAAAATCCCACCAGGACAAATCGATTTAACCGCAAAGCCTGGACCACCTGAAACACATCATCGGCCAGACGATCATACTCATATCCACACGCCGGTGCATCGGAAAGCCCGAAGCCCCTCAGATCCATCGTAACCACTCGATACCCTCTGTCCGCCAAGATTCTAGTCTGGTATTCGTACATGGCAGCCGACAGAGGCCATCCATGGATCATCACCACCGTTTTTTTACATGTTGGATTTAGATCATATACGGCGATTTTAACATTGCCATCGACGGTAATATAATACATCAGCACCAACTCCTTTTTTCTTAGTATATGAAAAAAGGAGACATAGGTGACAAGCCACAGCCGCCTAGGGGAGTGGGACGTAAAACTTTCGGAATTTTCCCGGCGACACCCCATATGTATCTCGAAAAGCCCTATCAAAAGACTTTGTATCCGGGTATCCCACAGCCTCCGCAATCTGTGCCACCGTCAGAACACTATCTTTTAAAAGTTTGATACTCTCATTCATTCGATACTGAATCAGGTATTGATAGGGCGAGAGACCAACGGATTTTTTAAAGAGTCGGGTAAAGTATTGTGGGTTGTATCCGGACAGGCCGCTCAGATCTTTCACACGTATGGGTTCCCGTATGTGCTCCGCTATGTATAGAAGAACCTTTGAAATTTCAAACGCCGGTTGCCCTAGAATTCCGTTCTCATGCAGATACGCCTCGAACACATCGGACAGCATGGATACTAGCTTCGGCTGCCCTGATACAACGGCGGCGCGAAGGGTCTGAAAAAGTCCCTGCAAGACTCCATCTTCGGTAAAAGGAATGGCAATCAGTTCCTGGACCAGCGTCGGGAATAGATCCAAGTGCAGATACGTACAGACCAGTGGGTCTTCAGGATTGTGGTGCATCTGGAAGCAGGAGGCGGATGGGAATAGATACACGTGATTATGCCGCAGCCTTTGGAAAGTCCGATCGTCCTCATACCAAACTTCGCCGCCCTGAACCCAATACACTCGGGAGAAGCCCGGGGGAATTTTTTCCTCCACAACCCAGCCGCGCTGTACCCGCCCATCTCCAAAGTCTAGTATCATCCGCTCCCCCTCCCAACAAAGAAACTCATTTCTTTTTATTGTACCGCGTTCCCGCAAAAAGTCAAGATTTGCGTATAAAATCGCAGTATATGCCCTATCCATCTACAGTTTTCGCATAGTATAATAAAGCCATTCTAGAATAAGTGGAGGCGTCTGCTATGTGTCTTTCGCAACAGGATCGAGATCTGCTCCGGCAGTTAGGCTCCCGCTATATGGAAATTGCGGTCTTGCCTGTACAAAAAGAAAAAATTAGCCTTT
>JAHZBS010000329.1 GCA_019423265.1 Clostridiales bacterium | reverse complement strand
AGCATATTGAGAGCCAGGGAATCCGGTTTATTCTCGGGACCAGCGCAAAATGCTTCACCCCGTCAAGAGCGGAATTGAAAAATGGGAGCGCCGTTGACTTTGATGTGCTGGTGCTGGCGGTGGGCGTGCGCCCCGAGGTGGAGCTTCTGAAAAATGCGGGTGCGGATGTGGAGAGAGGCGTTCAAGTGGATTCTCACTGCATGACCAGTCTCCCCGATATTTATGCCGCGGGGGATTGTACGCAGAGCTATGATATTACGTCCGGGACGGAGCGCGTCCTGGCCCTGCTTCCCAATGCGTACCGGCAGGGGGAGGTCTGTGGTCTGAATATGGCGGGCCTGGAGACTATCTACGACAGGGCGATTCCAATGAATGCCATCGGTTTCTTCGGACTTCACATGCTCACAGCCGGAAGTTATTCCGGTGAGGAGTACGTGATTCAAACGGACTCTTCGTATAAAAAGTTGGTGACCAGCCAAGGGGTGTTAAAGGGATATATCCTTGTGGGCGACGTCGCCCGCGCTGGCATTTACACCGCACTGATCCGAGACGAGACGCCTCTCGAGACCATCGATTATGAGCTTATCAAAGAAAAACCACAATTGATCGCGTTTTCAAAGGGTAACCGGGATCGAGTGCTAGGAGGAGCGTGAGAAAGCCATGGCGGTATTGGAGAAAAGCCCTAGCCGCACAGCGGCGGAACGGAGGTCGGAGATGAGGATACAGGCAGGTTTGATGCATTTTCAGGAGTTAAGCCAGCGGGTGCGAGACGCCAAAGAGGATCATATTCTGATTACGGACTGTTTTGGCCAGCGGTACATCGGAAGCGGGCTTAAGGGGAAACATATTGAGATCGAGGGCGTTCCCGGAAATGCTCTTGGGGCATATCTTGACGGAAGTACCATCCGGGTTTACGGCAACGTGCAGGAGGCCACAGGCGACACCATGAACGACGGAAGCATTTTCATTCACGGGAGGGCCGGGGATGCCACGGGCTACGCTATGCGGGGCGGCCGTATCTATGTTGAGAAGGATACGGGGTATCGCGCGGGGATCCACATGAAAGCGTATCAGGATAAGGCTCCAGTGCTTGTGGTCGGCGGCACGGCGGGGAGCTTTCTTGGAGAGTATCAGGCTGGCGGCCGCATTATTGTTCTAAACTTGGAGGACGCGCCGGTGCCGGTTGGAAATTTTTGCGCCACAGGAATGCACGGCGGCAAAATCTTCATCCGGTGTGACAAATTCACCATGACGCTTCCCTCCCAGGTCCATGTGCGGAAGGCGGAGTCCAGCGATTTAGACGAGATACAGGGCTATATTGAAGAATTCGGACAGGAATTTGAGATGGATTCGCTGAAAATCCTGGACAGCAAATTTTATTTGCTTGAGCCGAATACAAGCAACCCATATAAGCAACTCTATACCAATAACTGAGGTATCGGATCAAGCGACAATCGGAGGAATTTCCATGGAAAATGAGACAATCGTGGTCTTGGATTTTGGAGGCCAGTACACCCAGCTTATCGCCCGGTGTGTACGAGAAGCGGGGGTATATACGGAGATCATCCCCTATAATGCGCCCCTGGATAGAATCTGCGGTGAACATGTCAAGGGGCTCATATTCAGCGGAGGCCCGGATAGCGTCTACGCAGAGGGAGCAAAGCACTGTGATGCCGGGGTGCTGGATTGCGGCATCCCGGTTTTGGGAATTTGTTATGGAATGCAGGAGCTGACCTACCAGTATCATGGGGAGGTTGGCTCTGCTTGCGTATCTGAATTTGGTCACACCGCCATCCACTATGACTGCCATCCCCTCTTTCGGGACGTGACCGCCGAGACTGTGTGGATGAATCACCGGGATAAGGTCACGGTGATGCCCTCAGGATTTGTTGCCATCGCCACCACTCCCGATTGCCCTGTGGCCGCCTTTGCCAATGAGGAAAAGCGGCAGTACGGGGTTCAATTCCATCCGGAGGTCAAGCACTCGCCCCAGGGAGATCGAATCATTCGAAATTTTTGCTATGAAATCTGCGGCTGTGCGGGCGATTGGTCCATGGACAATCTGGGTGATGTTCTCATTCGACAGATCCGGGAGCAGGCGGGGGATGCGCAGGTGGTCTGCGCCCTGTCCGGCGGCGTGGATTCGTCGGTGGCAGCGGTGCTGGTTCACAAGGCCATCGGGGAGAGGCTGACCTGTATCTTTGTCGATCATGGACTGCTGCGGATGCATGAGGCGGACGAGGTTATGGAGTTCTATCAAGCGCAGTTGGGGATGAAGATTATCAAGGTGGACGCTTCGCAGCGGTTTTTGAACCGGCTGAAGGGGATTTCGGAGCCGGAAGAGAAGCGAAAGATCATCGGGGAAGAGTTTATGCGGGTCTTCGAGGAGGAAGCCGTTAAAATCAACGGCGATTACCTTGTACAGGGGACTATCTACCCGGATGTCATTGAGAGCGGCGGAGAGAATGGCGCTGTGATCAAAAGCCATCACAATGTTGGCGGCTTGCCACCCAATATTTCATTTAAAGGGCTTATCGAACCGCTGCGCCCTCTGTTTAAAGATGAAGTTCGCCGGCTTGGCGAAAGCCTGGGGATTCCCCATAAGCTTGT
>JAHZBS010000328.1 GCA_019423265.1 Clostridiales bacterium | reverse complement strand
GCGCCATCTCTTTGACTTTATCGCGCAGGAGAAAGATGCAATCCTCCACGTTGGCCTCGCCCTGCACAACGTCCTGCGCAAAGGCCTCACACCCCGGCGCTCCACACGAACCACAGTCAATCTGAGGTAGGCTCTGGTATAGCGCATCCCGCTGCTTCATCTTCTCCAGAGCTTTCGCCATGTCCTCATCCAGATGCAGAACTTTCGCCGGCTCCACCTGTTTTTGTACATAGCAATTGATGTCTATGCCATCCAAAATGTGGCGCAGCTGAGGACTCGTGTTGCTGCGCATGACCTTTTGCATTCTGGCTTTCGCATTAAACGGGTTTTCTGGCGCCAAAGGTCCGCCAAGACATCCTCCGATACAGGCATTGGCTTCGATAAACTCAACTCGCTTGATTCGGCCGTCCTCCAGACTGTCCAACACCTCGATGACATTCTCAATCCCATCCACCGCCATGACATCCTGAAGCAATAGGCCTTCGCTCTCTCCCCCGATCCTCGCCCAGCTGACTCCCTGATTGGTCGCCATCTGGAGGACCTCAATTTCCTCTTCTCTCACCGCCTTTAAAACCGGCAAAAGCCTAAAATAAACTTCGTTCAAGGCGACGGCGCTGGTGACAGCGGATTTATCAACCATCTGCGGCTTATGTACATCCGTGACTTTCGCCGCACAGGGCGTGATAAAAAAGATCCCGATCTCCTCATCCTTGTAACCTTGCCGGTAAAAGTATTCTCTCGCCATTCTAGCGATGGCTTCCATCGGCGGTATGATCGGGATAAGGTTATCGATTAGAGAGGGAAACCTCACCTGGATCAAGCGGACGATGGCAGGACAAGCCGTTGAAATCCAAGGTCCCTCCTCGCCCTCCTGCTTCTTTCTCTGGATAAAGCGTATGCTCTCCGCCGTGACAATCTCCGCCCCTTTCGCCACTTCAAACGCCTCGTCAAAGCCTATCTTTTTAAGCGCCGTCAGTAGACGGTTTAAGTTGCGATTTCCGGCAAACTGGCTGTACAGGGAAGGGGCTGGAAGCGCGACTTTGACCTTATAGGAGGTGGCTAAGATCGCGTCCAGCGGCTTCGTCACAGCAACCTTTGCCCCGTGGCGGCATACACGAATGCACATTCCACAATCTATACATAGATCGGAAAGAATTCGGGCTCTTCCGCTTCGCACACGGATGGCCTCCGTAGGGCACCGCTTAATACAGGTGGTACAGCCTACGCATCGATTCTCGATCAGCGCCACTGATGGCCTATAGGTTCCCTTCATCGATCTTCCCCCTTATATCAAAAAATCCAATGTCAGTGTCGTCCCCACACCCACCTCTGTCTGTACGTCTAGAGCGTCGCTATATTTTTTCATGTTCGGGAAACCCATTCCCGCGCCAAACCCTAATTCTCTTGCCTCCTGGGATGCGGTGGACCAGCCTGCCTGCATAGCCAGCTCTAAGTTCGGGATTCCAGGTCCTTGGTCTGCAAGCACAACGCGGATTTTGTCCGTCTCCACCTCGCAGCGAATGTCTCCGCCGTTGGCGTGGATTACCATATTGATTTCCCCTTCGTACATGGCAATGGATACACGGCGAATGACCGATGGAGCGACTCCAAGATCCTTCAACACGCTCTTGAATTTCGTCGAGGCTCTCCCCGCCATTTCCGGGTATCCTCCGTCCACATTATAGTGAAAAGTCATGGCCGATCTCCTCCCCCAAAAGCCCGTGCTGATATAGCAATCCACAGGATGTATACAGCGAATACTCTGTGCAAAGGAGCGTAATCCCTGCACTTGTCGCGATTTCGATCAACTCCTGTGCGGGCACCTTTCCTCTGACAAATACAATGGCGTGGATATCCACCACCTCACATGTCCGGATGACCTGGGGATTGACCAGCCCCGTCAGAAGGATATCATTGTGCTGCACAAAGGCCAGCACATCGCTCATCAGGTCACAGCCATATCCAAATTCTACGTCAAAATCCTCCACTAAATCCGTAACCAATTGGGCATGTAAAATCTCCTGTACTTCTGTAATCTTCATGGGCCGGGGCATCTCCTTATTCTATCCTGGATGACTGAATCCACCCACGTGGCGGCGCGGCCGCCAGCTGAAGCGGATTTTTATTTCATTATACCAAATTCCATCCCACATTGCACTCTTTTTTAACCTTTTTTTATAAATTTTTGTCTTTTCTCTTGAAGCGCAACTTCCGACATGTTATGATATGAAATATTACATCCAACTTACGTTGTTTTAGGAGGAATTCCATTTGAATTTTATAAAAAAACATCCCTATTTCATCAGTCTCGTGTTGGGAACGGTCTTAATTTTTGTCCTGCGCCTCCCTTGGTACTCCATCTTTATTTTTTATGCGGTGTATGGCTTGATTATGTATTTTACTCACTTCGCTACCTGTGTCGGCATGACCGGTTATCTCATTGACGCTTTTCTGCACAAGGAAAAATGGGCTATCCCCTTCTATCGGTACGCAGCCAACCACGGGAGCAAATGTGTCTATGGCCTGTTGGCCTATGGCCTCCATCTGTTGCGGGAGTGTCACTATCCCGAGGCCCTGGCCATTTTTGAGCGGCTCGTATCATTCGAGAAAATT
>JAHZBS010000327.1 GCA_019423265.1 Clostridiales bacterium | reverse complement strand
TGCTAGAAAATTACTGGCGCAATCCATACAAAAATTATTCCATCTGGGATAGCGTGATGTTGGAGATGGCGAAAAAAGAGCCAAATTTAGAGGTATATCTCAACTGTACCTGTATGGATGGGGAAATGGACGAAGACCGGCTGGCCCGGATTACCGGCTGGCAGATGACGACGCAGCAATATCATGTATTTGAGGCAGGAATTTTCGCTGACTGCTCCGGGGACAGCATTCTCGCACCGATTACGGGTGCGCTATACCGCATGGGGCGGGAGGGCTATGAGGAGTATGGGGAAGATATTGCGCCTACTCAGGCCGATTCCCATACGATGGGCATGAGCTGCATGATCCAGGCAAGAGAATACCCGGAAGAGCGGACTTTCATCGCCCCCACCTGGGCCCGCAAATTTACAAAGGAAGATCTTCCGCATCGTCATCCGAATCTTGAGAGCGATGGAGACAACTTTTGGTATCTGGAATTGGGCGGGATGCAGGATACCATACGCGATACAGAAGAGATTCGAGATGAGCTGCTGCGGGTGGCCTATGGCATCTGGGATTTTCTGAAAAATGATCCGGAAAATCAGGAAAGGAATAAGTGTTTTGATATTGACTGGATTGGGATTCTTCCCGGCAAGCGAGAATCTCGCCGCTATGTAGGGGATTACGTCATGACCCAATCTGATGTGCGGGCAGGCGGACATTTCGACGATCTGGTCGCTTACGGGGGATGGTCAATGGACGACCATCACCCAGGTGGCATCGATGTGAAGGAGCCACCGACGATTTATCACCCTGCCCCGTCGCCCTACGGCATCCCGTACCGCTGCCTCTATTCTCAGAATGTAAAGAATCTTATGTTTGCCGGTCGTAATATCAGTGTCTCCCATGTGGCGATGAGTTCCACCCGCGTCATGGCAACCTGTGCATTGCTGGGACAGGCGGTGGGAACTGCAGCGGCCATCGCATTGAGGGAAGGGATTACCCCACGAGGCATCTATGAGAAGGGTTTCGTGCCGGAATTACAGCAGACGCTGATGGAGGATGATTGTTATCTACCCTACCACCGCAGGGCCCTATCCCCCTTGACAAGAGAGGCACGGCTAGAATCCAACCTGCAGGATGCGGAAAATTTGCGCAACGGCTATGACCGTCCCATAGGGGATGCGGACAATGGTGCGCGGGGCCCCAAGGGCAGCTTTGTTACGTATACCTTAGACACACCACAATGGGTGGAAGCTGTCCGGTTGGTTTTGGATAGCGATCTAAACCGGGAGACACTGCCGGAACGGGAGATGAAACTCAATCGGGGGATGCGGCATAACATCCGTCTGTGTTGGGAAAAGTCCCATATGCCCACCACGGTTGTGAAAGACTTAGACGTGATGTGGACGCTGGAGGACGGATCACAGGAGATGCAATCCCTGCGCGGCAATCACCAACGGTTGGTCTGGATTCCATGCAGGCAAAAGGTGGCAGCAGTCACAATTCGACTGCTGGATACCTGGGGCAGTGAGGAATGCCATCTCTTTGCGGTAGATTTGATGGAATAAAGAATCACCCTCGAATCAAAGGGGATTTTATCCGATAGGAAAGTCCGCCGTGAGGCGGACTTAGATTCGAAGGACCGAAGGTACTTCCAAAGTTCGCGAAAGCGAACTTTTTTATCCCATAGGAAAGTCCGCCGAAAGGCGGACCTAGAATCGAAGGACCGAAGGTACTTCCAAAGTTCGCGAAAGCGAACTTTTTTAGAAGCGGTTCCAATTGCCAAGATAATTCTCTGCGCGTGCGGGACGTATCCCTGCCTGTACGCCTCTGGCCTCGACGGTAAAGCGCTCCGCTCCGTGAATGTCACCCACTGTGATATGAATTTCTTCATGCGGTGCCAGCTGAAAAGAAACAGTGCGCTGCGTCAACTGAATTTGTGGATTTCCAGAGTATAGCTGGATATCGCCGCTCACTGGAGCGTCCTCCATATTGCGAATGCCGAGGGTCAGAGGCTGCGACTCACCTTTATAGGGATAGGTGAGGCAGGTCAAAATCCGCGGAGGATTGTCTGTGCGCTCTTGCGGGAGCAAGCCGATGGAATCAAATTCCTCCGGATCCCACTCGAAGCCGTACTCCATTGCGCGGCACTCAGGGCGAAGGCCGATTAGCCCCCATTCCGCATCTTCAAAATCTTTCGGGGCGGCGGTATAGTTTCGGGCAAAACGCCAGTCTCCCTTACCTGGTGACCAGTTGGATTTAACGTCGTGGCGGGTGTCAAAGATGCAGCTCAGCTCCTCCTCCGATAGGGAGACCAGCTCGCCGCAGTCATAAAATTTTTCTGCGTTTGCGTCCCGACGATCCCAATAATATCGGAACAAGGGTTTGGAGCAAAAGACATTTTGCACGATGTCCGCGGTGGCCGCCAACTGCCGCCCATCGTCATACAGCTGGACTAGATAGGCGAGTTCTGGATATCTGTCGATGTACGGGCTCTTGGTACAGTCCAGCGTTACGCTTGGATCGTTGGGGTGCAGGAAGGACTGAACGCCGTTGTAAAGCTTCCGGCGCTGCTCCTCGTAGCAGGCGGTAAAGAAAAATTCCGTCTGCGCTGCACGGCAGTCCATATGCACAG
>JAHZBS010000326.1 GCA_019423265.1 Clostridiales bacterium | reverse complement strand
ATGAACGCATCCGCCGGCTCATTGAATCCAATGTGGCCGTTGGAACCGATTCCCAGCACCTGAATATCAATTCCGCCTGCCGCAGCAATGGCCGCATCATAATTCCGGCATTCCGTTTCCACATCCTGAGCGCAGCCGCTTGGAATATGGATATTCTCAGCCGGCACGTTGATGTGTGCAAACAGATGCTCCCTCATAAAATAGTGATAGCTCTGGTCGTTGTCCTCCGGCAGAGCGCAGTACTCGTCCAGATTGAATGTTGTGACCTTTGAATAATCCGTTATTCCATCTCTGTACAGCTCCGCGAGCTTCTCGTACATGCCGATTGGCGACGATCCTGTGGCTAAGCCCAGGATGCAGTCCGGCTTTACATTGACCATTCCGCTCACAAGCCCCGCGGCCTTTTTGCTGATCGTATCATAATCTTTGCACACATATAGATGGATGTTATGGTTTTTTTGATTTGTAAAATGGATGGCATTACTTTGCATACTCACAATTTCCTCCCACAAATGTCTTCTGTATTGTAAAATTCTCGTCTGCGATGATGATATCGGCGTCTTTTCCTACCTCCAGGGACCCCTTTCGCTCGTCCTCTCCGATGGCTGTGGCCGGATTCAAACTGGCCGCCGCCACTATCTCCCATATAGGCAAATCCGTGTGCCGCATGAAATTTTCCACCGCCTTGTTTAGCCGCAGCACGCTTCCGGCAATGGTGCCGTCCTCCAGCCGACACTGGATTCCCGATACCGTGGCCGTCTGCCCTCCGAGATCGTACTGGCCGTCCGGCAGCCCACCAGCCCGCATACAGTCCGTAATCAGAACCAGATGCTTGCCCTTTGCCTTGGCCACCATCTGGAAGAGCCCCGGATGAATGTGAAATGTATCCGCGATTAGCTCACAGTTGACCCTCGAGGAAAGGGCTGCCCCCGCCATACCTGGCTCCCGATGCATCACGCCTGTCATGGCGTTAAATAGGTGCGTCGTATGTGTCACGCCCTTCTGAATCGCTTCCATCGCCTGCTCATAGTTCGCGGCAGAATGCCCCATGGACAGAGCGATATCCGTATCCCGGTGGATCTCGTCGATAAACGCCATCGCGCCCTCTACCTCCGGCGCAATGGTCACCAGGCGGATGATATCCCGGTGCTTCTTTACATACGCGGCCGATGGCGGAATGATATATTCCTCCTTGTGGGCGCCTTTTTTCTTGGGATTGATAAAGGGTCCTTCCATATTGGCTCCCAATATCTCCGCGCCGTGCCAAGTGTCTTTATGACGGCTTTCCTTTTGAGCCTCCCGGAGCGTTGCAAAGATGGTGTCCAATTCCTCCAGCGGAAGGGTCATGGTGGTAGGAAGCCATGATGTAACCCCATTTTCAATAAGCGCCCGGCTCATTTTTCGAATGCCGTCGGGATTGGCATCCGACGTGTCCTCCCCCACACAACCGTGACAGTGGACATCCACAAGCCCCGGCGCGACGTACTTGCCCCGCGCGTCATAAATCTCGAGGCCGCTGCTGGGAATATTTCGTGTTTCCGGTATTGCCTCTATGTGATCCCGAAAGAGAATCGCCCGATTTTCCACGATCCTGTCAGGCAAAATAAGTTTGCCGTTGATGATACATTTCATCCCTGTCCTCTCCTTTCTTAGTTCGCATCCTCCTAGCGGGCGGCACTATCTATTATTATACTTCCCGGCCACTGAAAAAGCAACCTTCGAGATTTTATATTTTCAATTTGATAAGGTTGTTGCCCTACGGGTTGTGTGGTATAATTTCCCCATAAGAAATTTGTGAATCTGTCGGGCATGGGTTGGCGAGGGAGGAAATGAGATGAATACGCCCACACTTGAGACGAAACGGCTGATAGTCAGAAAGTTTACCGAAAATGATATGGAAGCTTTATACCAGATTTATAGGGATGAGGAAGTAAATAGGTTCCTGCCGTGGTTTCCGCTGAAAAGCATTGATGAAGCGCGGACATTTTTTGCAGAGAGATATGCGGCAAAATATGCACAGCCGCAGGCTTATGCCTATGCCATCTGTCTCAAAAAAGACAACTATCCCATTGGCTATATGAAAGTGGATATGGAGGACCACCATGATTGTGGCTATGGCCTGAGAAAAGAGTTCTGGCACCAGGGCATTGCTACAGAAGCTGGGAAAGCTGTCATAGCGCAAGTAAAAAAAGATGGACTTCCCTATATCACGGCAACCCATGACAGGAGCAATCCCCGCAGTGGGGGCGTAATGAAAAATATTGGGATGAAATACCAGTACTCCTATGAAGAACAGTGGCAGCCGAAAGACATATTGGTTACATTCCGAATGTATCAGTTAAACCTTGACGGCAATGAACAACGGGTTTACAAAAAATATTGGGATACTTCTGCCGTTCATTTTGTAGAAACGGATGTATAGATGGCTTCCCGCCCGGCACTTGGGAGCCATCACTTTGCCGATCTATTTATTTTTGGAGGGAGGTCCTTCTATGCAGCCATCCGATCTCTACGTGGTTCACTGCTCGATTGAAAAGGATATGGTAAGCCGCTATATCGAATCCTTTCAATTGATTCCCAAGGCTTTTGGCCATCAGCAGAACAATCCGGCCGCCATATGCCG
>JAHZBS010000325.1 GCA_019423265.1 Clostridiales bacterium | reverse complement strand
GTGTGAAAAATAAGCTTTTCGAGCTTATTTTTCACACTAGTCTCCATTCCGGAGCATCAGCAAGGGCCAGCCTTGTAACCGCTCCCATGTTGCTCACATATTCAATCGACATTCCGTCTGTCACATCCGGCTCCAGCTTCGCCACCTGCCGCCGGTTTTGTTCTGGGACAAGCACGCGGCAGATTCCCTGCTGTTTCGCCGCCAGCAATTTCTCCTTTAAACCGCCGATGGGAAGCACCCTTCCCTGCAAAGTCAGCTCCCCTGTCATAGCTGTATCCATTCGGACAGGCTTTTTCGTGGCGGCCGAGATCAGCGCCACCGCCATGGTAATCCCTGCGGAGGGCCCATCCTTCGGCACCGCCCCCTCTGGGATATGCAGGTGAAAATCATGCTTTTTAAAGAATGCCTCCTGCAGCCCCAACTCTTCGCCGATGGATCGCAAATAGGAATAGGCGATGTGGGCTGACTCCCGCATCACATCGCCCAGCCGGCCTGTCATCTCCAACTTGCCAGAGCCTCCCATAATGCCCGCCTCGATGTGAAGGACCTGCCCGCCCACGGAAGTCCAGGCCAGCCCGTTGACCAGTCCAATCTCGCTGCCGCGCAGCGCTGTGTCTTCAAAGAAAATCGGACTTCCCAGGTAGGTTTCCAGGTTCTTTTCCGTTATCGTCACACTGTTTTTCTCCTGCTCAACCAAAAATTGAAGCGCCTTGCGGCAAACCGTATCCAAGTTGCGCTCAAGCTCCCGAACGCCGGCCTCCCTCGTATACCCCTGCATGATCTTGGTGTAGACGGCATCCCGCACTTTGATCTGAGACTTCTTGAGTCCATATCGCTTTAAGAGCTTCGGCAGGAGATGGTGCTGTGCGATGGACACCTTCTCGTAAGGCGTGTAGCTTTCCAGCTCAATGACCTCCATGCGGTCAAGCAAGGGTCTTGGCACATTGGCCAGACTATTGGCCGTTGCGATAAAGAAAACATCGGAGAGATCAAAAGGAACCTCTATGTATGCGTCCCGAAACTCATGATGGAGAGAGGTATCCAACACCTCCAGCAGCGCCGCTGTCGGATCCCCGCGCAGATCGCTGGCCATCTTATCGATCTCATCCAAAAGCATGAGAGGGTTGGCCGTTTTCGCCAGGCGCAGGCCATTGATAATCCGCCCTGGCATGGCTCCGATGTATGTCTTGCGGTGCCCGCGGATCTCCGCCTCATCCCGGACGCCTCCCAGTGAAATTCGGACATACCGGCGGCCGATGGCTTCCGCGATGGACGCTGCGATGGACGTCTTTCCCACGCCGGGAGGTCCGACAAGACAGAGGATCGGGCTGACGGTCGATGGGCTGAGCTGCTTCACCGCTAAATGCTCCAAAACCCGTTCCTTAACCTTCTGGAGACCTTGGTGATCCGCGTCCAGCTTTCGCCTCACCTCCGGGATGGAACGAGTCTCTTCGCTCTTGACGCCCCACGGCAGCGCCGCAATCTGCTCCAAATACTCGGCGTAGAGGCTGTATTCCGGGGACATGATGGACAGTTCGGAGAGATGGCGCAGCTCTTTCTCAATTTTCTCTCGGACAACCAAGGGAAGCCGCTCATCCTGCAACAATGGCTGAAATTTTTCCAACTCCTGGTGCTTCCCCTCCCCCAGAGCCTCCTGGATCACGTGCAGCTGTTCCCGCAGATACGCATCTTTTTGATTTTTTGAAATGCCCTGCGCCACGCTGCCCTGAATCTCTCTTTTTAATCTCAGAATTTCCTTTTCCCGCTGAAGCAGCTGTAACATTCGCTGCCCCCGCTCGCGGGGATCTTCCGCGGTAAACAGCGCAACCTTATCCCCGTATTCCAGCGCCAAGTCGGACGCCAACTCGTCCGCGAGGGCGGACAGCGTTTCCACTTCCTCGATTTTTTGTACATTCTCCGGCGCCACTTCCACCAGGGATGCGTATTCCTCAAAGCTCTCTCTCAAAAGGCGCATCAGAGCCTGATCATACTCTTGCGCAGCGCCTTCCTCCAGCGGTATGGGCAGGGCCGAAGCCCGGAAGGGATTCTGCCCTGTCACTTCCACTAGCGTATACCGCTCCTTGGCCTCGACCATAACGCGGACCTGCTCCCCGTGTACGCGAAATAGCTTCATCACTCTCGCCAACAAAATCGTGGAGTACAACCCCTCCGGCGCGGGATCTTCCTCCATTGGATTTCTCTGAACCCCTATGAAGATATGCTCTCCCTCTGCGATGGCTTCCTCGATTGCGCGGATCGAAATCTCCCGGGACACTTCAAAATTCGCCAACTGTCCGGGAAATAAAACAAATCCGCGTATCACTAAAACCGGCAATTCCATTTTTGCATCTCCCCTCAAATCATAGCGGCATCCTATTGTCTTACCGGCCGATTCCCTCCGCGCTCAACATTTCTCTCTCCGCGTCTGCCGCCTGTGCCCGCGTCGCGCCTTCACCTTTCGTCTGGAATACATCGGCCAATAGCTGATCGATATGATCAACAGGAATAACCTGGATTTTTCGCTTTTCAAAACATTTCTTCCAATTGGCGGCGGGTATGAAAACTCGTTCCATGCCGGCCATCTCGGCTGCCTCGATCTTCGCCTGTACGCCTCCCACCGGGAGAACATCCCCCCAGATGGAGATCTCCCCTGTCA
>JAHZBS010000324.1 GCA_019423265.1 Clostridiales bacterium | reverse complement strand
GGCAGCGGCTGCCCGCCATATTGGCTAGCCTGTTTTTTCCGCCGGAGCTCCCCTCTCGCCCGGTTTTGATTCCGGACGCCAATGTGAAGTGGACGTCCCTGTCTGCATATCTTCCCTTATTCAGTGTGAGCGGTGTCCTGGCCTTTATGAAGACCAGGAGCAAAAGCTGGATTAAGACCCTTCTGGTAGCGCTGGTGATTATAGCCCTGGTTCCGGGGCTGAACAGTCTTTTTTATGCGCTGAACGCCTCGTACTACGCCCGCTGGTTCTATATGCTGACCTTGATGTTGATTTTGGCTACGGTCCTTGTGTTGGACCGACAGCAGGAGGAGCGGTTAAAGAAAGCGCTGTCCCAGACTATGATTGTGACGGTGGTTGTGCTGCTGATCATTGGCCTTACACCCCAGAAGGACAAGGAGGATGTCATTCGGATCGGCCTGTATGAGAATGGGTATCTCCTGCAATTTATCATCATCGGGGTGACGGCGGTGGGATCGCTGCTGTTGCTCAGCACCTTTGTGAATCAGCTGCGCAAAGACTTCCGGCTCTTTGCAAAGTACACGGTGATCTCCATCTGTATCATTTCTGTCATTTATGGGAATTTCTTTGTTATATGGGGGAAAACTCGGTCGTATGACACAAAGAACTATATCATTCCCGATGCCATCGAAGGGGCAGATAAAATCACCATCCCGGATAAAGACGAGATGATTCGCATTGACACGGACGATTCCTTCATCAATATGGGGATGTTTTGGGAGATTTCCTGTATGCGGGCGTTTCACAGCATCATCCCCGTTTCGATCATTGATTTTTATACCTATATCGGAGAGCAGCGCTCCGTATCCTCCAAGATTTCCGAGGATAATTATGCGGTTCGCTCTCTGCTGTCCGTTCACTGGTATTTTGACCGCATCAACGTTTCCGATGAGTTTGGGGATGTGACCAGCGCGGATCCCGATACCTCCATGCCGGGATATCGGTACTACGACGACATGGCGGGATTTCATGTCTGGGAAAATGAGTACTATGTGCCCATGGGCTTCACCTACGACGCATATGTCACCGAGGAGCAGTGCAGCCAAGTCTCGGAAAAGCGCAGAGCCCAGCTGATGCTCAAGGCCATTGTGCTGAGTGAGGAGCAGGTGGAGAAGTACGGCTCTCTCTATGAGGCGGTGGTAGACCCGAAGTCGGAGGATTACAGTGAGGAAGCCTATTTTCAAGATTGTCTGGACAGGCGGGAGGAGACGGCGTCCTCCTTCATCCGGGACAACGATGGATTTGAGGCCGTGATCACCCTCCAGGAGAGAACGCTAGTCTTCTTCAGCGTTCCGTGGGAGGAGGGCTGGACGGCGGAGGTAAACGGCCAAGAGGTGGACGTGGAGCGGGTTAACAAAGGGTTTATGGCGGTGGAGGCGCCCGCGGGGACAAACACGATCCGATTCCACTACCGGACGCCGGGCTTAAAATTCGGAGGGATCACAACGATTGCGTCCATACTCGTGTGGGGCGTCTATGTGACCGCGGACCAAATTTTAGGGAAGAAGAGGAGGAAGCTATAGTGGAGCAAAGACTTTGGGATAAAAGTCTAGCGCTGTTTAGGCGTTATAGAGAGATGATTTTGTATGTTTTTTTCGGCGGCTTCACGACGCTTGTCAATATCGCAGTCTACCTCGTCAGCACAAAAGTTTTTCACATGGATTTAGTCCTGTCCAATATTTTGGCGTGGATTCTCTCCGTATTGTTTGCCTATGTGACCAACAAGATATTCGTATTTGAGAGCAAAATCTGGAATGCGAAGCTTCTTTTGCGGGAGTTCTTTTCGTTTGTGGGCGCTCGCCTCCTGTCCGGACTGTTCGACACGGCGTTCCTGTACGTAACCGTGGAGCATTTCCATCTGTGGGATGTGGCCATGAAGATTGTATCGAACATCGTCGTAATCATTATGAATTTTGTATTCAGCAAAGTATTTATCTTTCGAAAAAAGGAGGCCCACTCATGATTCCATGCCTGTATATTGTGATCCCATGTTATAACGAGGAAGCGGTGCTGCCGGAGACATCCAAGCGCATTTTGGATAAGCTGGGGCGCATGATCCAACAGGAGATTTGCAGCGATGCCAGCCGCGTATTGTTTGTGGATGACGGAAGCAAGGACGCGACCTGGGAGCTGATCGCTAAGCTCCACGCGCAGGACCCGCATTTTGCCGGCTGCAAGCTGGCGCACAACCGGGGCCATCAGAACGCCCTGCTTGCAGGCCTTATGACAGCCCGCAAGTACTGCGACGTGTCCATTTCCATGGACGCGGACCTACAGGATGACATAGAAGTGTTGGATGAATTTATGGAAAAATATAAGGAAGGCTGTGAGATCGTCTATGGCGTCCGAAAGGAGCGAAAGACCGACACCTTTTTCAAGCGGAACTCAGCTCTGGCCTTCTACAAGCTTATGAATATGCTGGGGACGAAGGTGGTGAACAATCACGCGGATTACCGGCTTATGAGCCGGACCGCCCTGGATGGTTTGGCGCAGTACCGGGAGGTCAACCTGTTCCTCCGCGGAATTGTGCCGGAGATCGGGTACAAGACAGACTCCGTGTATTATGACCGGGGAGAGCGGTTTGCGGGAGAATCGAAATATCCGCTTAAAAAAATGCTATC
>JAHZBS010000323.1 GCA_019423265.1 Clostridiales bacterium | reverse complement strand
GCTGGCAGGGGTTAAGGTTGAACAGGGCGTCGCCAGTGTCTGGGTGGGACAGAAATTGCTCCGCCAGGAAGACGGAGAGATCCTATTCACACCCGACGGCCTCTCAGGGCCTCCGATTCTGCAGCTCAGCAGATGTGCGGCCCAGGGATTAGCTGAAAAGAGAGATGTCTTGATCACGCTGGATCTCTTTCCCGCTATGGAGGAGGAGACGCTATTTCAAATGTTGAAAGGCAGAGCCCGCCTGCTGAGCTATAAGACTGTGGAGGAATCCTTCAATGGGTTGGTTCACAAAAAGCTGACGCCAGTTCTTTTGGCATGTGCCGGTCTGGACGGAACCCGAGAGTCGGCGGCCCTGTCCAACCGGGAACTGTGGATGCTGGTTAAGGAGATGAAAGCGATGAAATTTCCGGTCACAGCCACAGGGCCGTGGCAGGAGGCGCAGGTGACAGCGGGCGGGATTATGGCGAGGGAAGTGACGGACGCCCTGGAGGCGAAGCGATATCCAGGATTATTTTTCTCCGGGGAAGTGTTGGACATCGATGGAGATTGCGGAGGCTTCAACCTACAGTGGGCGTGGAGCAGCGGCCTGTTGGCGGGGCGAAATGCGGCCATATCCATAGGAAAATAAATGGAGGATACAGTATGCGAGACATGGTGACACAAAAGAAAAGGGTTGTGGTGAAGATCGGATCCTCATCCCTTACCCATCCAACTGGAAAAATCAATCTACATAAGGTGGAACAGCTGGCGGTGGAGTTGACGGACATTAAAAATAGAGGACTGGATGTGGTCTTGGTATCATCAGGCGCTATAGCCGTAGGCACCAGCGCCCTCGGCCTGGAGGCAAAACCGGATAAGCTTGCAGGTAGGCAGGCGGCGGCGGCCGTCGGCCAAGCTGCGCTCATGCAGATTTATGAGAAGTTCTTTTCCGAGTACCGGCAGCGAATCGCCCAGATTCTTTTGACGAAGTCCATTATGGATACGGAGATCCGCAGGAGAAACGCGCAGAATACCATACAGGAGCTGTTCTCCTACCATGTTATTCCCATCGTCAATGAAAATGACACCATCGCAACGGATGAAATCGAAGTCTACGACGAGTTTGGCGACAATGACACGCTGTCCGCCCTGGTGGCGGAACTGGTTGGAGCTGACTTATTGATCCTGCTGTCCGATATCGACGGTCTTTTTACATCCGACCCCAACACAGACCCCGATGCAAAGCTCATCCACTGTGTCGATGAGATCACGCCGGATATTGAAAAGATGGCCTCCGGCTCTGTGACAAAGGTGGGAACCGGCGGCATGAGGACGAAGCTGCGCGCGGCCCAGATTGCCAGCGCTGCGGGGATCGATATGATCATTGCCAACGCCAGCCCTCTTGACAATATTGGCAAAATCATGGACGGAGAAGAAATCGGAACCTTTTTTAAAGCAAGGGGATAGAGACATGGAGAAGCGCGCGCTGCGGCGGGAAATGAAGCGGAGACGGCAGGCGATTTCAGAGGCGGAGCGTCAGGACATGAGCCGGATAGCCTGGCACCGGCTGTGGGAGAGCAAACCTTTTCAGCGGGCGCAGACGATATTCCTCTATCTAGGCTTTGGGAGTGAGATGGAGACGGCGGCCCTGGCGGAGGAGTGTTGGAAGAGGGGAAAGCGCACAGCCTTCCCGAGAGTCACCGGCCCTAGGCAGATGGAATTTTTCTACGCCACAGCGCTGAACGATTTTGAAGCCGGCTCATATGGGGTGTTAGAGCCCCCCTATGAGGAGGCGAAAAGAGCTTTGCCGGACGCGGGGACTGTGATCCTTGTCCCAGGGCTAGCCTTTGACCGGAGAGGCTATCGGATCGGGTACGGAGGCGGTTACTACGACGCCTATCTCACCCGCTATCCGGACTGCACTGCGATTGGGACGTGTTTTGATTTTCAGCTCTTGACAGAAGACCTTCCGGCAGAAGCCCATGACCGCACATTGCAGTACGTGGTAACCCCAGAGAAAGGAATGATGAGTGTGAAGACGGAGCTACAGATAAAGGGAGCGGCCCTGCGGGATGCCGCCCGGGAATTGTCAAATACAGGATCCACCAAAAAAGATGAGGGATTGCGGGCCGCGGCCAATGCCCTGAGACGCCATCAGGGAGAAATTTTAGCGGCCAACGGGCTTGATGTACAGGCCGCAAGGGAAAAAGGGGTGCGGGAGGCGATGATCGACCGGCTGATCTTGACTGAGCAGAGGATCGACAAGATAGCCCAGGCCCTGGAGAATCTCACGAGTTTGCGGGACCCGGTGGGCGAGGTGCTGTGGATGCGAACCCGGCCCAATGGCCTGCGAATCGGCAAAAAGCGAGTACCCCTTGGGGTTGTGGGGATTATCTACGAGTCAAGGCCCAATGTGACAGCCGATGCCTTCGGCCTATGCTTCAAATCGGGAAATGGCGTCATGCTGCGCGGAGGCAGCGACGCGATTCAGTCCAACACAGCCATTGTAGCGGCATTAAAGGAAGGGCTTCGCGAAGCAGGGCTGAACCCGGATGCCGTTCAGCTGGTGGAGGACACGTCCAGGGAGACAGCGGCGGAGATGATGCGGCTGCGAGAGTTCATTGATGTGCTGATCCCGCGGGGAGGCGCCGGTCTGATTCAAAGCGTGGTCAATGAAGCAACGATCCCCGTCA
>JAHZBS010000322.1 GCA_019423265.1 Clostridiales bacterium | reverse complement strand
ATCATCGTGTAAAGGATACGGATATTGTTTGCGAACAAAAGTGGCAAGCAATGCCGGTGTTAATACACTCGGCCCACAGAGGGAAAAATCCTGACGTGATTTCCCCCTCTGCTTTGCTTGTTGAGGGCAGCGCCCCCAAGCCCCTTTGAACGCAGAATTTCATTCTGCGGCTACGCGTCCGATGGACGCTTATGACCATGACCGGCTTACCGCTGGCCGTGGTCTTTTTCTTGTTCTTTTTTCTGTTCCTCATCCATTTTCAGCAGCCGATCCACATTGGCCTTTGCCGTCAAAAGTTCCCGCATTTCCTCACGGGAACGCCGGTACTCGGCGTAGGTTTTCTTCTTTTCCTCCAGCAGTTTGGCATACTCAGATTGCAGGTCTTTGACCTTGGGCAGCTTCTTCACTCCCATCTCATCAAAGGCATTTTTTGCCGCCTGATGGAGCAGAATTTCTTGCTCATGTTCCTCCCGAAATTTTCGGGAATAACCGGCCTTGCGATAGGCAACATAGGTCTCGCGGGTCTTGGCATAATTAACGATATGGGTACGCAGGACGGCGATCTCTGCCATGCGTTTCTCCGTCGCCTTAATCTGCGCTGACAGCTCATTGTGATGGGCGGTAGCCGCCACCGCTTTTTCTTCCAGCTCTGTATAGTCCAGTAGGTGATGTTCGGTAAGAAAATTCACGGTCTGCGCCATCTGTTTTAAGTTAAAAACCTTGGCCCAGCGTGCATATCCAGCACCTTTCCCGGCCTGCAATTTTGCCTGAATATCCACCAGCAAATTGACCTTGGGTGGCTCCGGCTGCACGGTGGATTTCTTGCGGGGCGTGTGCTGCTTTTCTCCAGCCAGCACCGCACGGATTTCTGTTTCGCTGTACCCGGCTCCCAGCTTGTCATCCATACGGGCTACATTCTTCCAGCCGGGAGCTTTAAGGCGGATTGCTTTCCCGCGCCGAGATACCTCGCAGCCCATCTCGGAAAGCAGTTGCAGAAGTGTGTCAAAGTCTGCTGGCTTTTGCTCCAGCGCCCGGTCAATCATCACCCGTAGCTGTTCCCGATGGGAGGGCTTGGCTTGTTCGCCCAGCCACTTGTTGTAGCTTTTTCCGTGGGGCTTGGGGTTCTCCACAATGGATAGTCCGTTCTCGATACAAATGGTGTCACTTAAACGTCGAACAGCTCTGGTGCTTCCCCAAAAGTTACGGAACTTCCGGTCACAATCCATATTGACCGCCGACCAGATGATGTGATTATGAATATGCGATTTGTCGATGTGGGTGCAGACCACAAAGGAATGATTGCCTTTGGTGAACCGCCTGGCAAATTCTATGCCCAGCCGGTTGGCTTCCTCCGGTGTGATCTCTCCGGGCCTGAACGACTGGCGCACATGGTAGGCGATCACATCATCTGTACCGCGCACTCGTCCGGTGGCGGCAATATACTGCCGCTTTGCCAACAGAAACTCTGCATCAGCAGTGCGGCTGTCACATCCATAGCTGGTAATCAATTTTCCGTTGTCGGTCTTTTGGGGATTTGCCACATAGTCAATAATATCGCTGATGGCACGGCTCTCAGTCCGACCCTTGCCGATATGCAGCGGCATGATGCGTGTGGTTGCCATAAGGGAGACCTCCTTTCCAAAAAAGAAACGGCCTGCATGGTGCAGACCGCTTTTGTTATTCTATTAAATCGTCCTCATCGAGAAAATCAAAATTGTCCTCGATGTCCTCTAACCGCTTCGGAGGAAACCTCATCTCGTATTGTTCTTTTGCCAGCGCACGAACTTCCCGGCGCTTATCTTTCATTCGGTTCTTCAGCCAGGAAATCTGCTCCTTTGATAATCTCCATGGGAGATTCAGCAAGCGGTTTATTGTCATTTGCTCCGCTTGCTTCTCCGGCGGCAAAGAAGCACAGGATTTACAGACGTGCGCCGCATGACCTTTGCCGGAAAATTTTTCATTAGCCTTATATTCTCCGCAGACTTTACAATAATGGCCGTGCTTCTTCATAGGCTCGATTCCTTTTCACTGAGAGCGTATAAACTGCGCACCGCCCCCATGATGATGTTCCACTCCAGATCTGCCGCATAGGAAAATTTTTTGCGGTACGATTCCCAAAGTTTCTGCATAACCGAGCTGTTCTCCACTTCCTCAAAAACTTCGGCAGCTTCTGCAAGATGTCGTTCTGTCCCGCGTTTGTGAGCAGTGGCCCGCAGCGCATCATGGAGAATCTGAGGGTCCAATGTATTCCCATGCAGCTGTTCCAGAATATAAATGTCATAGAAATCTCTCATGCGGGTGTTGGTGGTAGTTCTGGTAATGATCGTTTCCAGCTTTTCGGCCAGAACCGTTTCCAGATTGTACGCCCAAATATCAATGGAGCGATCTTCCAGCATCAGCTTGAAAGAGTAGCGGATCTCCCTGGGGGTAATGGCATCCCCTGTGGAAATGTCAATCTTCAAAGGCGTCACCACACCGTCAAAGGTTGTAGTCATATTTACGCGAATCCCCGGATATTCCGCCTCATCCATAATCTCCGAAATACTTTTCAGCTGGAATTTGACGCCATCATCAAGCGGGACACTCACAATAGCGGAAATCAAATTCTCTATGTCCTCCACATTGACATTGGCTCCTTTTACAGTAGCGTCCAAATCCATCGTGGAACGGGCA
>JAHZBS010000321.1 GCA_019423265.1 Clostridiales bacterium | reverse complement strand
TATGGCGTACACTTCGCGCTACATTCAGCAGACGAGGATACGAGTACTCCAAAAATTTCTGAATCGCTTCGCAATAGTGGTTTTGCTCCAGCGTTCCCGCGGCAAAGTCTTCCCGCTCCCGGCGGCACCCTCCTCTGCACAGGGAAAACCACCTGCACGACGCGCAGTCCCGCGGGAGATGTCGGGACTGTTGAATAAAGTCCCGCAGTACAGGGCTGGACATGAGACCCGGAAAATCATCCTGCTGGATGGTCCCCATTTTCCAGCCATCCAATACGTAAAAATCGCAGGGATATACCCCTCCGTCGCTTTCGATGACCCATTGACAGCAGCATTGTCCCTGCAGAGCACAGATCTCAGGGTTCCTTCCCAGCAACATGTGAACTAGATTGTCGAAATACCGCACGCTGACATACTGTCCGCTGGCAAAGTCTCGATACCAGCAATCAAACAATGCCGTATAAAAGTCCTGCCATCCCCTAGGAGTCAGGGAATATGGATTTCCGCCCCACGCTTCACCGATTGGATCCAAACAGGGAATAAACTGTAAGAAGGGGAGGTTCTGCTTTCTATAAAAATTGTATATCTGCTCCGGATGTCTCGCGGATTGTGACGTGATGACATGTAGTATATTAAATTCGACCTTGTATTTCTTAAATAGCCGCGCCGCTGCCATCGCCCTCTGAAAAGTTCCTTTTCCGCTGGCATCTATGCGATAGCGGTCGTGCAAATCCTTGGGCCCATCCATGGACAACCCCACCAGAAATCCATGATCATGAAAAAACTGAGCCCATGTATCGTCGATGGCATATCCGTTGGTCTGGATGGCGTTGGATATGGAGACGCCGTGGACATTATAGGTTCGCTGAAATCTCACGGCGGCCTCAAAAAAATCAAGCCCCGCCATGGTCGGCTCCCCACCTTGAAAGGCGAACGAACACGCCCCCTCTGCGTAGGCTAACGCCTTTTGGATCAACTCTTCCAGGGTTTCAACCGGCATGATCCCATACGATGCGCGGACACGGTTATCCGCGATACTGGCATAGAAACAGTACCGGCACCGCATCTGGCAAAGGCTGGACGCCGGCTTGATCAGCAAGCTCACCGGTGGCATGTCTCCACCTCCGCAATATCGTTTTTAGCCTGTCCAAAGGGCTTTACCCTCTGGCGGTATTATATCACAGATTGTGGCGAAATAAAAGGACTTTCCCAGATTTTTTGACCACTGTTAACGCAATTGTAATGTTCAACTGTTTTTCCGTTTCTCCTGCACCTTTCGATATTGATGTGGCGTCATACCCGTCATCTTCTTGAACGTTCGGATAAAATTCGTATAATCGTTGAACCCTGTCTGTACACAGGCATCCATGACAGACTGTCCCTCTTCCAACAGCTGCTTGGCGCAGGAGATACGCTTCGCAATAATATGGCTATAGATCGTGCTTCCCGTTTCTTTTTTGAATTCCCGGCTCAGGGTATAGCGATTGGTGAGAAAGCGCTGTTCCAGACTTTCCAGCGAAAGATTCCCCTGAATGTTGTTATCGATGTACTCCAACATCTCCTGAATTTTAGCGGAAATTGTCTCTTTTTCAACGCCGGACTCCCGATTTTCGAATAGAAGGTTGATATAGACTAACAGCTCCGCCAAGTGGGTTTTCGTCAAGACATCCGCTCCATAGCTTGATTTGCCGCAGACCTGGGATATTTTATCGGTGTGTGCAAGAAACTGGACAATCTGATGCTCTGAGAGGCGAAGCAAGTTCTTCTCCCCCTTGGGGCGGCGGCGGAAACAGCGCAGAATATCCGTCTCCGGGGTGGACAGACTGTCCATCATCTCCGGCGAGAAATGGATCACAATCCGCTCATACGGCTTGTCCGAGAGAAATGTCGCCCGGTGGATCTCGTAGTTGTTGAACACCAACAGATCTCCATACTGCAATGCGTAAATGGAATTCTCCACGAAATAATGGACATCCCCTCGGATAAAGAAGTAGATTTCATACTCATTGTGCAGATGAAAATCAAAGTTATCCTGCTCTACTGTTACATGCCGCTTATATGTAATGCCATCCCCTGGCTGTTCAAAATTTGTCTTCCACATTGCGAACCCCTCTGCCTTTCCATTCTCTCAGCATAGTCAAGATTTGCATGTTTTTAATCAACTTATGCAAAGACTATGCAATAATTATAGTATATAATAGGGATAATTGCAAGCGGTGTTCTCGCTTGCGCTTTGGTTCAATCCCACTCTAACAGTACAGGAAAGGAGACCCTATGATTGCACTAGGAGCACAATTGTACACAGTTCGAGCGTTTACCCAAACTCCGGAGGATATTGAGCGGACGCTCCGCAAGATCAAAGAAATCGGATTCAATACGATTCAGATTTCCGGCTTCGGCTACATAGAACCACAGCGGCTTGCCGACCTCGTCCATGAACTGGAATTGGATGTATGCGTCACCCACACGCCCTTCGATCGTCTGAGGAACGACCTGGACGCTGTCATCCGGGAACACCGGCTGATGGATTGCGACACCATTGGACTCGGCGCCATGCCAAGCCAGTACCAGTCCTCCAAGGAGGGCGCTCAGCAATTTATCGAGGATATTCGTCCTATTGCGGATCACATCCGGGAGGAAGGCCTGACCTTCGCATACCACAATCACAATTTTGAATTCCAGCGCTATGA
>JAHZBS010000320.1 GCA_019423265.1 Clostridiales bacterium | reverse complement strand
TCTTCGCTGATGAAGTGGACAGTCGTATCGTAATCGGAGAAATAATTTGGCATCGATATGATG
Organism: Clostridiales bacterium; assembly: GCA_019423265.1. Next base: position 2,651 of record JAHZBS010000320.1, on the reverse strand, counting down.
GCGGATTCAATGGCGGCCAGGTCTGCGCCGTCCTCCGCTACGACAAAGCATTCCCGGAGATGCTTCTGGCGTGTGGACAGGTCGGGCTGTCTCCCGCTGCGGACCTCTTCCATCGCTTCCTCTACGGGAATCGTGTACTGGATCGCATTTTTGACCCCTGGGACACGTCGGATCGCGTCAGAGTGGCCTTGGCTTACGCCTTTTCCCCAGAAAGTGTAGACCTTCCCCTCTGGCAGGATGGCGCCGGCATATGCGCGGGTTAGAGAGAAAAGGCCCGGATCCCAGCCAACGGAAATGATCGACACATGCTCTGTATCCAGAGCCGCTTCATTCATGGCGGTGTAATACTCGGGGATCCGTGCATGAGTGTCAAAACTGTCGATCGTATTGAACATTTTGGCAAAGCAGGGACCCTGCTCCGGCAGATCCGTGGCCGACCCTCCGCACAAAATCATGACGTCGATTGCCCCTTGAAATTGCTCCGCCTCCGCGATGGAGTAGACTTTGACTCCCGGAGTCAGCGGCGTGATGGCGGCAGGGTCGCGGCGGGTGAAGATACCGGTCAGCTCCATGTCGTCATTTTGCAGCAAGGCGAGCTCCACGCCCCGTCCGATGTTGCCATATCCGATGATACCAACTTGAATTTTCATAAATCTGCATCCTTTCTATGTTATCGCTAATTCTGTTTAAAAATTCCGAAGGAGATCGTCCAAAGTATCACGCCGGCGGATCAGCTTTACGGTGCCATCCTCCCTGAGAAGAACCTCTGCCGGGCGCAAGCGGTTATTATAATTGGAAGACATGGAGTACCCATAGGCCCCCGCATCCAAAATCCCGATAATGTCACCTTCCTGGGCCTGGGGAAGCATCCGGTCCTTCGCCAGTATATCGCCGCTCTCACAGATATTTCCCACAACAGTCACAGGATACAAATCGCAGAATGGAGTGTCGGCAGCGCGATAGAGCTCCATATCGTGGTGGGAATCGTAGATCATGGGGCGGGCGAGAACATTAAATCCCACATCTGTACCCACATAGCGGTGCCCATAATTTTCCTTCACTGCGTGAACGGTGCCCAGGAGAACGCAGCTTTCGGCAGCGATATAGCGGCCAGGCTCAACCTTGAAGGCGATGGATTTGCCGTATGTCCTGGCAAAGTCGTGGAGTATAGCGTCAAGCTTAGCGCCGAGGTCTGCCAGATCCAGCCGAGGCTGGCCTGCCGCTTTCTCATAGGGAATTCCGAACCCGCCGCCAAAGTCAATGAATTCAAGATCTTCAAACGTAGAGGCGAGGGACAGGAGCGCCGATACCCCCTCCAAATACTTGTCAGGCTCCATAAAGAGGGAGCCGATGTGTTGATTCAGACCAGCCAAGGTGAGACGGTGAGAGCGCAGAATTTCGCGCATCTTATCAAAGAGGGACGGGTCTACGGCAAATTTTGTCTTTTTTCCTCCAGTGATAACTTTGGCGTGATGACCGGCGCCCACGCCGGTGTTGACGCGCACACAGACTTTCCCGCCAGGGCAGAGGCGGCCAAACATCTCCAGCTGGGACAGGGAGTCCACGCTGACCATGATGCCCCGATCGATGGCATAGCGCATTTCAGCTTCGGAAACATTATTGCTGATATACAAGATTTCATCGGGGGTGTAGCCAGCGGCCGCCTCCACAAAGATTTCGCCGGGCGACATAGCGTCAGCCAGAAGGCCCTCCTCCCTTGCAATGCGGAGCAGCGTCAGATTGGAGTTGGCCTTAACGGAGTAATTGACGAAAAAACGAGGATAGGAGACCAAATTCCGCATCTCCCGGCACCTGGCGCGGAAGATGGACTCGTTATATACAAATAAAGGACTGCCAAACTCCGAGACCAGCTCAAACGGAGTGGCAGCGTTAAAAAAATGGTTCTTTTTTGTAACGGGGTTCCATACTTGGGACATCGATTTCCTCCTTAAGGTAAAATGCAAAAGTAGATACTTTTTTATTATAGGTCGCCTATAATGAAAAGTCAATTTTTCGTGTGAAAAAATAAAGAAAAATTTCAGTGCAGTGTAGAAAAGGGCGGCAGGGCGCGTATTTGACAGTTGCACTGCCATTGAAAACCATGGTATAATATCCGCAAAGGGCAGAGTCAAGCCGCCAGAAATAGAGAGACACGCTTGTATGAGCCGAACAGTTTCTGACGATTTGGCGAGTGAAGCGAACACGAAAAGGCAATGCCGTGGTACAAGAATTGAAAGCAAAAGGGCGCTGGTGCGCCAGAATGGAGGGGCTTATGAAAAAACCTATATACGTGTTTGGACATCGGAATCCAGATACAGATTCCATCTGTTCTGCTATCAGCTATGCTAAGCTGAAAGCCCTGTTGGGCCAGAGCGATGTGGAAGCGGTGCGGCTGGGCGATATCAACAGAGAGACGCGCTACGCGCTGGAGTATTTTGGGGTGGAGGCTCCGCCTCTGCTGGGGAGCCTAAAGCCATTGGTTGAAGATTTAAACATGTACTCCACTCAATCGCTGCGAAAGACAGATATTTTGAAGACAGCAATGAGTATTTTGAGCCGGCAGCGCGGGCATGTGGCTCCCGTTGTGGATGACGATAACAAGATCGAGGGCATGATCAGCATCAGCGATGTGACTCCCGTGTACCTTGGTC
>JAHZBS010000032.1 GCA_019423265.1 Clostridiales bacterium | reverse complement strand
CGCCCTCCACAGCGACGCCGTGCTGTTGGGAGCAGTCGGCGGGCCCAAGTGGGATGGATTAAAAGGGGAGGAGCGGCCGGAGGCGGCGCTTCTGGGGATCCGGAAAGCCTTAAATTTATTTGCGAATATCCGGCCGGCGAAAATCTATCCGTCGCTCCGGGATGCCTGTCCGCTGCGGCCCGATATTATTGGGGAGGATGGGCTCGATATCGTCGTCATCCGGGAGCTGACCGGCGGGATCTATTTTGGACCTCGCAAGCGCGAGATTCAGAATACCATGCTCTACAATGAAAATGAGATTTGCAGAATCGCCCATGTGGCATTCCAATCCGCTAGGAAGCGGAACCACCTCGTAACCAATGTGGATAAAGCCAATGTCCTGGAGGTTTCCCGGCTGTGGCGCAAAGTTGTGACGGAGGTGGCAGGGGAGTATCCCGACGTCACCCTCAACCACCTGTATGTGGACAATGCGGCCATGCAGCTTGTGCGGGATCCGAAACAGTTCGACGTCATCGTGACGGGCAATTGTTTTGGGGATATCTTATCCGACGAGGCTAGCCAGATTACCGGTTCCATTGGGATGCTGCCCTCGGCCAGCATGGGCGAGGGGACTCTGGGAATGTTTGAGCCCATCCATGGCTCAGCTCCGGATATCGCGGGCCAGGATAAGGCGAACCCCATCGCAACGATCTTGTCGGCGGCCATGATGTTTACCTACTCCTTTGGCAAATTGGAGGAGGCTGCCTGCATCGAGAAGGCTGTGGATGAGGTTTTGGAGGCGGGATACCGCACGGCGGACATTTGGAGCGAGGGCTGTACTCTGGTGGGAACCCGCCAGATGGGGCAGCTGATTTGTGAAAGGATTGAAGCAATATGATCAGTGATCGAGTGAAGAGCGGCTGTGAGAAAGCGCCGCACCGCTCTCTGTGGAAAGCGCTGGGCTATATCGACGAGGAGCTTGAGCGGCCCCTTGTGGGGATCGTCAACGCACAGAACGAGGTGATCCCCGGCCATATGCACCTGGATACCATCGCAAAGGCGGTGAAGGAGGGCGTCCGGATGGCCGGCGGGACGCCGGTGGAGTTTCCCTCCATCGGCGTATGCGACGGCATTGTGATGGGGCATAAGGGAATGCACTATTCCCTGGCGTCCCGTGAGCTGATCGCGGATTCCATCGAATCCATGGCGGTTGCCCATGGCTTCGATGCGCTGGTCATGATTCCAAACTGTGACAAGATTGTGCCGGGTATGCTCATGGCGGCGCTTCGCGTCAACATTCCAACGGTTGTTGTCAGCGGCGGGCCTATGCTGGCAGGCCGTGTCGGCGGCCAGCGGGTCAGCCTGTCCAATATGTTTGAGGCGGTGGGGGCGGCCAAGGCCGGAACGATGGATGACGCGCAGCTTCGGGAGTATGAAGAATGCGCCTGCCCCAGCTGCGGGTCCTGCTCCGGAATGTTCACCGCCAACTCTATGAATTGCCTCTGCGAAGCCATCGGGATGGCCTTGCCGGGCAATGGCACCATACCCGCAGTCTACTCCGAGCGAATCCGTCTGGCCAAATACGCGGGGCTCGCTGTTATGGAGATGGTGAAGCGGGATATCAAGCCCCGCGACATCTGTACATGGGAAGCCTTTGAAAATGCGCTGACGATGGACATGGCCCTCGGCTGTTCAACCAACAGTATGTTGCATCTGCCCGCCATCGCCCACGAGGCGGGTATCACCATTACCATGGATATAGCGGATGAAATCAGCGCTAGAACCCCGAATCTGTGTAAATTGAGTCCAGCCGGCCCTTCTTTTATCGAGGATTTGTACCGGGCCGGCGGAATTCCGGCGGTGATGAAAGAGCTGGCGAAAAAGGATTTGCTGCATTTGAATCAGATCACGGTAACCGGCAAAACCGTTGGGGAAAATATTCAGGCGGCGGTGAACCGGGATCCGGACGTAATCCGTCCCATCGAGAATCCCTACAGTCCCTACGGGGGGATCGCCGTGCTGAAGGGAAATCTGGCCCCGGACGGCTGTGTCGTCAAAAAGTCTGCCGTAGCGCCGGAGATGCTTGTCCATTCCGGGCCGGCGCGGGTATTTGACAGTGAGGAAGCGGTTATCGAGGCGATCTATGATCAGAAGATTCAAAAGGGCGACGTGGTGGTGATCCGCTACGAAGGGCCCAAGGGCGGTCCGGGAATGCGGGAGATGCTGTCCCCCACCTCAGCCCTGGCGGGAATGGGTCTCGACCGGGATGTGGCCCTGATCACCGATGGACGGTTTTCGGGGGCCACGCGGGGAGCCTGCATTGGCCATGTATCGCCGGAGGCGGCACGGGGCGGCCCTATAGCGCTGGTGCGGGATGGAGACCAGATCGACATCGACATCGAGAAAAAAACGATCCAAGTCCGCGTCTCCGAGGAGGAGCTGGCGAAGCGGCGGCAAGAATGGCAGCCCAAGGAGCCCAAAATCAAGACCGGCTATCTGGCCCGGTATGCGGCTCTCGTCACATCGGCCAGCACAGGGGCTGTGCTGGAATTGCCAACTAACTAGGAAAGGGGGATGCGGTGATGCTGTTAAAAGGAGCCAGCATCCTTGTGGAATGTCTCAAGGAGCAGAAGGTAGATACAGTCTTCGGGTATCCGGGCGGCGCGGTTTTGGAGATTTATGACGAACTCTACAAGCATCAGTCGGAGATCCGCCATATCCTCACGTGTCACGAGCAAGGGGCGGCACACGCGGCGGATGGATATGCCAGGGCAACGGGAAAAACCGGTGTCTGCATAGCCACTTCGGGACCTGGGGCGACCAATCTGGTAACGGGAATCGCCACAGCGTATATGGACTCCATTCCCATGGTGGCCATCACGGGAAACGTGGCGGTGAGTCTGCTGGGAAAGGATAGTTTCCAGGAAGTCGATATTGCGGGCGTCACCATGCCCATTACCAAGCACAATTTTATTGTCAAGCGGGTGGAGGAGCTGGCGGATACCATCCGGCGCGCATTTCAGATCGCACAGTCCGGCAGGCCGGGACCTGTGCTTGTGGACATTCCCAAGGATGTCACAATCAAAAAGGCGGAGTATGAGCGCCAGGAGCCCGCAGCGATTGCGCCCATGACGGAGTATATTTCAGAACCCGCTCTAGAGGAAGCGGTGAGGATGATCCGAAGCGCACGCCAACCTTTTTTGTACGTGGGCGGCGGCGCCGTGATCTCCGGGGCGAACCGGGAGATCGTGAAATTTTCCGAGAGATTGAAGATTCCCGTTGGATCCAGCCTCATGGGGCTTGGCGGGTTCCCCGGCGATCACCCTAATTTTACGGGTATGATCGGAATGCACGGCACGAAAGTGTCCAACGTGTGTGTGACGCACTGTGATCTGCTGATCGTGGCCGGCGCCCGATTCAGCGATCGGGTGGTGAGCAATGTCTCCACCTTTGCGAAACATGCCAAGATTCTGCATTTGGATGTGGATGCGGCGGAGGTGGACAAAAATGTGATAACCGCTCACCATGTGATCGGGGATCTGAACGCCATCTTTAAGGCGCTGAACGAAAGATTGCAGGATTTTTCCATCGACAATGGCGGGTGGCTCCGGGCGGTTCAGGAAAACAAGAAAAAATATCCGCTGCGCATCGTGGAGGACGGCCGTCTTCACGCGGACTATATTTTGCGCTCCATCTATGAGATTGCGGGCGATCAGGCGATTCTGACGACGGAAGTGGGACAGCACCAGATGTGGACAGCCCTGTACTACCCATTTCGCGAACCGCGCACACTGATTACCTCCGGTGGGCTTGGAACGATGGGATATGGGTTTGGCGCGGCCATGGGAGCGCAGCTGGGGCGTCCGGATAAGAGGGTGTTCAATATCGCGGGGGACGGAAGCTTTCGGATGAATCTGAATGAGCTGGCAACGGCGGTTCACTACCAGGTTCCCATGATCCAGGTGGTGATGAATAATCAGACACTGGGGATGGTGCGTCAGTGGCAGACGCTGTTTTATGAACAGCGGTATTCCCAGACGAATCTGGACGACCGTGGCCCAGATTTTATGAAACTCGCAGATGCATTTGGCCTGCCAGCGTTTCACGTCTCGACCCCAGAGCAAGTCCGGCCGGCCATCGAAGCGGCGCTGCGGGAGTCGGGACCGGCTATGATTGTCTGCGACGTTCCGAAGGATGACAAAGTGTTTCCGATGGTGGCGCCGGGCGCCTCCATTGAGGAAGTCATGTTGGATGAGGAGTAAGCGACAGCTTGCGGCACATAGATTGAACGCCGCAGGCTGTTTTTTACCCTGTAGAAGTATTTTACTGCCCCTTTGGAAGACCATAGTTTAAAAATCTCTTGACAAATCTGTCTATTTGCGATAGACTACATATAGAGTCTATTGGCAATAGACAGATCGGAGGGGATCTCGTATGGAGGAAATCAAATTAGGTATGGTTGAAGCTCGCTTTGCCGATATCATTTGGGAAAATGAGCCTTTGAGCACGAAAGAATTGGTTGGTCTCTGTGAAAAAGAACTGAATTGGAAGCGCACCACAACCTATACCGTTCTCAAAAAGTTAAGTGGGCGGGGGATTTTCAAGACCGAGAACAGCACGGTGACCTCGCTGATTTCAAAAGATGAGTTTTATGCAATTCAGAGTGAGAGGTTTGTAGATGAGACGTTTAAGGGCTCTCTACCTGCCTTCATCGCGGCATTTACCACTCGCAAGACTCCCACGGCAGAAGAACTGGAAGAAATCAAAAAAATGATGGATTCCTTCGGGGAGGAATGACAATGAGTGATATCTTTTTAAAAGTATTCAATATGAGCATTACGGCAAGCTGGCTTGTGTTGGCAATTGTGATACTCAGATTTATGTTGAAAAAGGCGCCCAAGTGGATGACCTGTCTTCTGTGGGGCGTCGTTGCGCTGCGGCTTGTCATGCCGCTGTCTTTTGAAAGTGTATTCAGTTTGATTCCCAGTGCTGAGCCTATACCGCAGGATATTGCGATTTCCCAGGCGCCGGCGATCAATAGCGGGATACCGGCAGTGGATGACATGCTCAATCCAGTGATCACCCAATCATTTGCGCCTGAGGTCGGGGCAAGCGCAAACCCGCTCCAAATCCTTTTGTTTGCGGCATCGGGCATATGGATTATTGGGATGGCCGCAATGCTGCTGTGTAGCGCTGTATCCTATGCCCGTCTGCACAGAAAAGTGCAGGCGTCGCTTCTGTATCGCGATCATATTTTCTACTGCGATGCGATTGACTTACCCTTTATACTTGGCATACGTAAGCCGAAAATCTATATTCCCTCCGGCATATCCGAGGAACATATGCAGTATGTCATAGCACACGAAGAGGCCCACATCAAGCGCCTCGACCACCGATGGAAGCCGCTTGGATTTGCTCTGCTTGCTGTTTACTGGTTCAACCCATTTATATGGGTGGCGTACAGTCTATTCTGCCGTGACATTGAAAAGGCCTGCGATGAGAAGGTTATCAGAGATATGAATCGGGATGATAAAAAGGGGTATTCTGAAGCGCTGGTGTCGTGCAGCGTTCGGCGCAGAAGGATCATGGCGTGTCCCCTTGCCTTTGGGGAGGTTGGAGTTAAAGAAAGAATAAAGGCTGTGCTGAATTACAAAAAGCCTGCGTTTTGGGTTATCATGCTTGCAGCCGTTGTCTGTATCGCCGTGGCGGTATGCTTTTTAACGAACCCACACGGCGGCAAGCGCGTAGATGAAAGACTGGAAGTGTTTATTGATTGCCAAATCGCAGAACATTTCGACTCCGAGCATAGCAGCGACTATTACCGATGCTTGGACTTTCAGGTATTAGACATAGAGAAATCGGGCGATACCGCGACGGCTTACCTGTGGGTGCTCTACCAGGAGTATAGCTGCGATAGCGAGTTAAAGGTGGAATCAGGCTCCCATCTTCCGACTGTGATCACGGCAAAAAAGGTGAAGGATTACTATGAATTGGTGGAATACTGGACTCCGCGGGACGGTTCCGATTATGTAAATGATATTCGGGAAAAGTTCCCTGCGTATTTATGGGACAGGGCGTTAGATTCACAGCGGTATATGGAGGAACAGTTGGCTGAGTGTGAGAGAATGGCGAAGCGGCATTTTGGAGTCAGCACATCCTACGTAAGCGGAGTCGAGGAGCCGGAGACCGTGATGCCTGTGAACACAGTGCCGGAATTGACGGTTATCTGCGGAAATGCGAGTCAAATCGCTTGGAAAGGGGCCTATTCGTGGACATACGATGCTGGGGATGGCACATGGAAGGCCCTCAATGCCGACAGCCCTCACCCGTTGGACTGCCTTGAACATATAGGACAGTGGCATCCCAATGCCGCGGATGGGGGGGAATCACAGCTTACGGCAACGCTAGACTTTGATATCGTACCGGATCAAGTCCTTGTGAATTGCTGGAAAATCGAAAATGGCGAGGGGAAAGCCCAGAAGGTTGAAGAGGACGGATTCAATGTCAGGCTTCATGAAGGCGGGATATATCTATATGAGGTGATTGCCACATGGGATAGCGGTACGGTACACTATGCGTTTTGTACCGACACGGCATGGGAAGAGGCGACTGGTATGCGGCAATTTTATACGGTATTTTGACCGGGATGGCAATCAAGGCGGACATAAGCGGTGAACCGCTTTCGTCCGCCTTGCCATTATACTCACGACATAAGCATTTACATTCTTGCAGTTTTTATTGATTATATAGACGAAAATCCCTTTATAACTTCCCGTAGGTCAATACTTCTTCTTTCCACTTTTTAAGTTTTTTCAAACGATTGGGGTTATGCCCGGTCTCAATATAATGTGTTAACTCTCCACAGGGCAATGTATCACACATACCGCAATGCTCAAAGCCTTTATTTTTGGCACATTTATGAATATCACATTCCCCCCAAAAAAGGTTTCCATCCATTTCAATACAACCTTTGCAGTTCATTTTTTCCTTGAAACTGCAAGTGGTACAATCTGTTCCGCATTTTCCTTTAATAATATCAGCCATATCTCGATAACTCCCTTTATATTAAATTGCGGTTTGCCGATTTCTATGGCATATACATATTACCATAAGTTGTGCGTTTTTCTAGTCACAGCATCTATGCTTCAATTATCTCGGTTTTTCCGTCTCCCCAGTGAAGCTCGATTTTTATCGGATTGGAACTGTTTACGGTAATTACAGGCTTTTCGTCTGCTGTCTTTCTTTCCGCGCAGACAAGATCTATTGCCTCTCCCTTAAACGGATACCGTTCTATACCGTGACGCTCTGTGCGGTTTACATACCATACTATAGTATTTTTACTTGCTTCCGGCCGTATGCCGAACACGTATTCAAACATTATGCTGATTGGAAACAGTCCCGACCATCCTACAAACTTTTCTGTCGAAGGTAAACCGCGCTCGGCAGTCTCCGGGGAGTAGTTTTCCCAGAGCGTACCGGTTTTCTCGTATACTTCGACCACGTTTTTAAGGTTATCGCAGGCGATTTCATAAGCAAGCTTATTATATCCGTGTTTGTCAAGTCCTTTAAGCACCATATAGTTCGTTGGCGCCCACACTGAACCGTTCCAATAGTCCCCTGTCTTACTGTAATTTTTATCGGATGCCGCGAGGGATGGAACTCTGTTCGGACGTTTAAACTCATCGGGATTATCGAGATGAGCCACAAAGCGGTCGAGACGTTCAGTCGGTACTATGCCTGCAAGAAGTGCCCAATAGGCTCCGATCGTTTTCACTCCGTTAAGGCTTCCGTCCCGGTACATGTCATAATAGTATGCGTCTTTTTCACTCCAAAGGTTTTCATTGATAAAATTCTTCAGAAATACAGACTCATCTTCAAGCTCTTTTATCTCAGGCAGGTTCTCGCGGCCAAGTATTTTTGCCATCTTTACAATTGTATCCGCAGAAAGAACTTGCTGAGCGCAGGCATCCATCCATACCATATGTCCGTGTGAAAAACTTACTTCGGAAAGCTTCTGCTGACGGAACTGATTGTCCATTCCGCAACCCCATCCGGTGCTGAAGTAAGTTCCGTCTCTCCAGGTATGGTGTTCTTTGAGCCAGAGATGATATGCAAGAAGGGGAGCGAATATTTTTGATATGCGTTCCTTGTCGCCTGTCTGAAGGTATGATTCCCATTCCGACCACGGCATTATATTAAAACCGGTTCCGGATGGATCAAATCGGCTGAACTGTTCTCCGTTTTCACTCTCACAAATCTCACGGCATATAAAGCCGTCGCGGTGCTGGTGAGAATAAAAATTGTCAAGCGTTTTCTGAAAGTCGAATATCCGCGAGCCGTACTTACCGAAAAGGACGATGAATGATGAATCCCCCATGAATAAAAATCCATTGAAAGCAGTGTCAATAAAATTGGATACGAAGCCTGCTTCTGCGTTGGGCGTCCTGAGATTATCGAAGGCTATTTTCCAGGCGCAGTCATAACAGTCAACAGCGTTTTCATGTCCGTCCCAAATCGGTTTTGGAAGCCTGTCTCTGCTGTTTTCATATAATGGAAGAGGGTTGTTTTCAGCCGGCATGCGAAGAAATTCGTTTTCCTCGACATAAGGACTGTTGACATATGTAAGTCCGCGGTTCACTTTAAATAGTTCCATAAAAATCTCCATCCTGCCGCTATGCGTCAGCACAAATAGGATGAAATCTGAGAGATAGCGACGATTTTGTAATAAGTTTGTTGTATACAGACAAGAGTATTATAAACCAAGGTTCATTTTATTTCAATGGTTTTTTAGAAATTTATTCCTTAACAATTAAATGAATTGGATATTTTTAAGTATTGATATTGTTTATTTATTGGAGTTGGACGGATCAAGGGCTGTTGTTCGTTCCGTCGGTTCTACTTCGAGGAAAGGAAAAGATAAAAATAGAATGGGGATTATTATCAATCGCCCATAATATTACAATATTTTTATGGTGAATCATCAGACTTTTTCTAAAGGGGGAGGATGCCTCTCTATATGAACTTGAATGATTCATAGTTTTGGGACACCCTCTGTTCAGTGTACCTTGAACCCTACCCAAAGTGGCTCTATGGTTTTCTCTTACCCTCGCGCTTTCAAATGTAACCCGATCATCAGGACAAAGCCGAGCCCGAGGACAACATAAGTCCAGATCATATCCCCGCCCGTCGCCGTATAGGCGATGAAACTGAAAACGAACGCCCATACGAGCGACAGCAGAATCCCAATGATCCAAAACCCCACCTTCGTGTTTTGGAGCCAAAATAAAAATATGAAGAGCGCAATTCCAATGAGCAGACAGAATGCCGGATGTATGCTCCAGAGCTGATAACACACGATGGCCGCAGCGATGGAGAGCGCGATGCTGTCAAATAGGATAATTTGTCCGACGAACAGCCCGATGATGGTAAGAAGGATGCAAACCGCGATCCCAACGGCGGTTAGAAGCCCATATGCAAATAAACCTGCCATTTCACACCTCCTATGTATCTGTCATTATATGGAATAAAAGGAGATTTGTCAACAAAAATAGTCAATGGCCGGACTCTAACCTGCGAAATATCCCGCGGACGGCAAAAGCGGCGGCGGCCAGCGCAACCCCATATACAATCACTAGAACGCGGGCGGGGGCCAGAGTCCATTCATTTGCCTGGGCCAAAGCGGAGTATCCCTCATAGATCAACCGGCCAGCATAGACACCGGCGGTGGCGGCCAGATTGACTAAAATATTATAGCTCGCCATAAAGACAGTTTTCTGCTGCTCCGGCATGTGTAGAAAGGGAATGATCTGAAAACAGATATTCACCCCGATGCACATGCACAGGTAGTAAATTTGCGCCACGGGAAATAGCCACATTCTGGACTCCGTAACGCCAAATAGGAGAAACCCATAGGGGGCGAGAAGAAGGATGCTGATAAAAAGCCCCGTTTTCATGGAATATTGGTTGATAAGCCGCTTCCAAAGAGGGGTCAGAAAGATGACGGAAACGATGCTAAATAAATTGACGGCGCTGATGACGGTGTAGCTTACATGCAGATCCTTCAACATATAGGTCATGTGATATTGGCTTGGAATATTGGCGGCAAAGCTCCACACCGCGGCTATCAGGATGACGCGAAGATAGGCCGGGGATGAGGAGATACCGCGCAGCAATGTGGCAGGCGTGATGCGGCACTCTGATTTTGGATTGGGGGTCTCCGGCACTCGGCTCAACACCCAGAGATCCAGTATCGCAAAGAGAAGCAGTCCGAAGCGCAGATAGGAGAGGGCGCGAAAATCTCCCCACAGCGCTTTCATCGAGTCAACGCCAATGCTGATGAGGAAGATAATTCCGTTCACGACGACGCAGGAGGCGATGTTGTAGAAGGAAAAATAATTCAGCTGGCACTTAGGGGGGATGCGGCCGATGTGCCAGATTTGCAATCCCGGGCCGATGGAATTGGTGAGAAGACTCGAAAGCGCGACGAAAACCGTGATCACCGTGAGGCGGGCCGTGGAAGGGAGGGGAAGAAAGCCAACCAGCGGGATAAAGAAGAGAAGCAGACTGTGCGATGTGGCGCGGAGCGCCAGTATGATTGGTTTGCGGCGGCTTACCCTCTCCATCCAGAAGGGGGAGAGAAACTGGACGAGGGAGGAAAGCGACATGAGCAGCAAGATGGTGTTTATGTAGGAGGGGGAGGCGCCTAAGCTCAGACAATAGCCAGTCAGATAGGCAGCCGTGGTCAGGTTAACAATTAAAGTATTAAAAAGATTGGAGAGGAGAATACAGCCCCGAGCGCGGCCGTCGGGAGTCCAGTACTCTACACAGCCGTCCGCGAGTCGATTTTGAAAGTGAAGGAATAGACTTTTGGGGATGGAAAGACGTCTAGGCATAGTGGCATATACTCCTTGTAAAAAGAGAATGAATATGATATCATATAATATCATCTAAGCAAGATATATACAAGTTGTGATCCTAAATATAACAAAAGAAGAGCGCGCGGAAGGGAGTATATTGAGATGAGGCATGATATACCGGCATTAAAGAAGAGGATAGAAGATCGAGTCACGCTGGATAACAGAGTTCGCAGTTTTATAACACCACAGCGGATCGTCTATCAGGCCGGCGGTATCCGGAATGGACAGGTATTATTAGAAAATAGGGCGGCACAGCAGAGTCTGGGGAGCGAAACGCATTGTGAGTTCCCAGCAAAAGCTTCCATTTTGCTGGACTATGGCTTTGAATTCCATGGAGGGATCGGCATCAGCATATCGGGGACTTCAGAGCCAACCCAGAGGACAGTCCGGCTGCGAATTCGCTTCGGTGAGTCCGCCCAGGAAGCCATGAGTGATGTGGACGCATCGTCTGCGACGAACGATCATGCGGTCCGCGATCAGGTGGTGGAGGTCAGCAGCTTCTATGGATATGCCGAGATCGGCCTTTCGGGATTTCGCTTCGTTCGAATTGATTCCCTGGAAGAGAATGTGGCCCTCCATATAAAGAGCATCCAGGGGATTTTTCTGTATGAAGATCTGGAATACAGGGGGAGCTTTTGCTGTGATGACCCTTTGTTGAATCGGATTTGGGAGGTGGGCGCCTATACTGTCCACCTGAATATACAGAATTATATATGGGACGGTATCAAACGGGACCGTCTAGTGTGGATCGGGGATATCCATCCGGAGGCATCCACGGTTTTATCCGTTTTCGGACAGAATCCTTGTATTCCCAATAGCTTAGATTTTATTCGGGACACTACGCCGGCAGATCAATGGATGAATGGGATCCCGGCCTATTCCATGTGGTGGCTGTTGATTCATAAGCAATGGTATCTACATACGGGAGATCTGGCGTATCTGCAAGACCAGAGGACGTATATGAAACAGATGGCGGAGCATATCGGATCCTTTGTCCGGGATGACGGGGAAGACACGATCCCCCACTATTTTCTCGATTGGCCGTCGTCGGGCGATCCGATTGCCTGTAAGATCGGGGTTCGAGCCCTGCTGGTGATGGCGCTGGAAGCCGCGGAGGGGATGTTAAAAGCTTTGGGGGAGGTGGAAACCGCCCAAAAATGTCAGCGGTGGGCACAGCGGGTTCGCAGCCGTGAAGTCAAAACGTATGGAAATAAACAATCAGCAGCTCTCTTAGCCCTTGCGGGAATGGCAGATCCCCAGGCCATCAACCGCAGCTGTCTGCAAGGGGTCCAGGATGTATCAACATTTTTTGGGTTTTATATCGTTAAGGCAAAAGCTCTCGCTGGCGATATGGAGGGCGCGCTGGACCTCGTTCGGAGATTTTGGGGCGGTATGCTGAGCCTTGGCGCCACCACCTTCTGGGAAGATTTTGATGTTCGCTGGCTCGAAAATGCCGCCCGGATCGATGAGCTGACGCCGGAGGGAAAAGTGGATATCCATGCGGCCTATGGCCAATACTGTTACTCGGGATACCGCCATAGCCTATGCCATGGATGGGCCAGCGGGCCCACGCCGTGGATGAGTCAATACGTGCTGGGCGTTCAGATTCTGGAACCAGGATGCCGAAAGGTGGCCATCCGCCCACAGCTGGGAGATCTGCAATGGGTGGAGGGCGCCTATCCAACCCCGTATGGAAACATCTGGATTCGCCATGAGAAAAATGAGGACGGATCCCTCCGCTCTGCAATAAACGCCCCGCATGAAGTGGAGATCGTTGGAGAAAACGCCTGATGGACATGCCAGAAAATCTGCGGGCCGCAATAGCCTCTCTCACAGAGGATGTCTCGAGCTCCCGCCTTGTGGAGGAGGCCCGCAGAGTCAGCCTGCGCTATCGAGACCGGGGAGATCTGAAACAATTTATTCAAAGCCGCGGCGAAGCCCTGGCTTACGCGGTTGCCAGAATGCCTGCTACCTACGGAGCGGTTGCCAGCGCCCTCACCTACACCTTGAAGGCGCTGGAAGGAAGAGGGGAGGAGATCGTCAGCCTATTGGATGTAGGAGCGGGAACAGGCGCTGCAACTTGGGCGGCGGATGGGCAGCTTGCCCTGCAGGAGGTGGTTTGCGTTGAACGGGAGACGGCGATGAGCCAGATTGGAACCACGATCATGGCCTGCGGCTCAGAAGCTCTACAAAATGCGCGGTGGATCGAGTGCGATATCGCGTCCCAGCCGATCCCCTGTCAAGGGGATCTGGTGATTGCATCCTATGTGCTCAACGAGCTGAACGCGCAGTCCCAGGCGGAAGTTTCGGACATGTTATGGAGCTGTGCGGGGAAGCTGCTGCTGATTGTAGAGCCGGGAACGCCGGAGGGGTATCGGACCATAGAGCGGGTTCGCACCATTCTGCGGCAGCGGGGGGCCCACATCGTTGCGCCGTGTCCCCATGAAAAGCCCTGTCCCATGTCGGGACAGGACTGGTGCCACTTTTCATGCCGCGTTCCGAGAAGCCAGCTTCACCGCCTCTCCAAAGGTGGGGAGGCGCCATACGAAGATGAAAAATACGCATATGTGGCGTTGGCCAGGGAGGGAGAGCCTTTGCGCGGGGGAGGCCGAGTTCTGCGCCATCCCCATATTGCCAAGGGGATTGTGAGGCTCGAGCTCTGCACAGAGGATGGCATAACAGGGAAGACTCTTTCGAAACGTGATGGGGAAGCCTACAAGCGGGCGAGAAAAGCGAAGTGCGGGGATTGGGTCGAGTGAAGCGACACTGCGGCGACTAGAATGGTATCCGAAACAGGAGACGGGTTATTCAACACATAGAATACGCTCGTCGAAGGACGGCGCAATTTTCCGGCCGGGGGGGACGACCAGAAATCGCTCCTCATCCCAGGAGCCGCTCAAAAACTCGCGCAACAGCTCAGAAGAGCCCTCGAAAAGACGAAAGGTCCAATTCAGGTATTGTGTGCAGCGCTTGGTGTACGCTTCGTATTGGGGAAAGGGCAGCTCCTTCCAGCGTATGTACGCGCCGGTTGTATACTTTTTATACCACCCCAATTCCAGATCCACCAAGTACTCGGCATTGTCTTCCCCATAAAGCTCCGTATAGAGCTGCATCAGCCGGTCGGTCATGGTCTCGGAGGGCATGGGGGCATTTTCCAGCCAGCCAGGCGTATACCAATAGATTCCGTTATAGGTATCAAAGTATTCCCGGTATCGCTCTTTTGAGCCAAGAAACAGTGTGTTACAGTCGTGAGCGCGGGGAACGACCAAAGGGTATTTTTTGGACGAGAGCCCGCAGACGCCGTTGCTGCACAGGCCGTACGCCAGGAGAATGGCATCGATGGGACCGCAGCTGTCCTCCGTGCCAGTATGGATGTCCTGGTCGAGATCAATGGCGTCGATTTCCTTTTGCAGTTCGCTGCGGAGCGATTCCGGCGTATTGTGGAGACCCTGGCGCATATAGGTGACATCCAGCAGATTCGGACAGAGAGCCGACAGATAGGAGAGCTCACGGTAGAGGACCTTACAGGCCAATATTTTTAGTCGCATCCCATTGTCTCCCTCATTTCGCCAGAGGCGAAGTGCTTTCAAAGAACATGTTGTCAACAAAAGCGGCCTCGAAATCCGGTCGCCCAGAAAGTTCAATGTAGGATGCCTCCCGGGTCAAGTTCTGACAGAGGGTGAGATAGTCCGGGTTGAGAAGGCACATGGACGCTCCCATGCCAGAGGTATTGCCGGCGACCAGGATCTTATCCTGAAGCTCAGCGGGAAGCAGCCCGATGCGGCAGGCGCTTTCTTTATTCATGAAGCTCCCGAATCCGCCGGCCAGAATGCAGAGATCGATATCCGGTATGGAGATGCCAGCCTCTTTGCACAGCACCTCAACGCCGGAAGCGATGGCGGATTTGGCCAACTGAATCTCACGGATATCGCGGGGGGTCATGGCGATGTCCCCTGTGATGGAATACTCTTCTTCCAGGTAGCCGGTTTCGTCCACAAGTTCCTGGTCTACCAGGGAAGCGACAATATCGACGATGCCAGAACCGCATATGCCAGTGGGTTTTCCGCCGCCCAGCACTTCAAATGTGGGCTCCCCGTTTTCAATGGCAAATTTGGAGATAGCGCCTGTTACGCCGCCCATTCCACAGGATATCTTCGCGCCCTCAAGGGCGGGTCCGGCCGCGGTGGCGCAGCAGAGAATCCGCTCCCGATTGCCGAGAGCCATCTCCCCGTTTGTCCCGATATCGATAAAAAGAGTCTGAAGCGGAGACTTATAGAATCCGCTTGCCAGGATGCCGGCCGTTATGTCCGCGCCGACATAGGTTGAAATCGAAGGGAGAAATTGGATTTCGCACGTATCAGGAAGGTTCATATGCAGATCGCGGGGAGTGAAAAGGCGAGCATCCAAAAAGACAGGGGTGAAGGGCGCCACAGCCAGGGAAGCTACCGGCACTCCGGCGAGAAGATGCAGCATCGTCGTGTTGCCAGCGATGCACACCTTTCGAATGGGCGCCCCGGTCATGGAGGCCAGCAGATCGTCAATCTGGCGGGCGATTGCCCTTTGCATGCGGCATAGTCCGTCTTCGTTTTCCGTCGTGTATTGAATGCGCGTGATGACATCCGCGCCGAAAGCGCTCTGCGGATTGAGGGCGCTGGCCTGATTCAGCAGCGCGCCGGTGGATAGATCGTACAGATAGGCGGCGACGGTTGTTGTGCCGATATCAACGGCAGCGCCGATGCCTTCGGAGGGACGTATGGCAAAATCCGGGTCCAGCATCCGTCCCTCCGACGCAATGCGGGCGTCCGAAGCGGCGGAGAGAAGCGTTACCACCGCATCCGTGCGAATTTTATAGCCGCAAGCCAGGCGTATGGATGCCTGCATATCCTGAGGCGACAAGAGCGCGCGCTCTTCCGCGCTCATCTCTTCATACAGAGGAGGTTCAACCTTGACCTTGCATTTGCCGCAGTAGCACTTGCCGCCGCAGGGAGCGTCCAGGCGAATCCCATTTTCCGACAATAAGGCGTATAGAGTAGTACCGGCCTCTGCCTGAAGGCAGGGACCGGCGACTTGTGAATGGATTTGAATGGTCGGCATAAAAAACCTCGAGGCTTAAGCGGTCAGAGCGGCAACGGCTGCGTCGGCAGCGCTGGCGGCGTCCACCGTGTAGATATCGGCTCCGATGCTGTCACAGAAGCTCTGGGTGATGGGAGCTCCGCCCACCATGATTGTGACCTGATCGCGGATACCGGCTTCTTTGGCAGCTTCGACGACATTTTTCATCTCCGTCATCGTGGTGGTCAGAAGAGCGGACAGGGCGATGATCTGCGCATTTTCATTTTTGGCGGCCTCGATGAATTTCTCTGGGGCGACATCGGTTCCCAGGTCAATGACTTCCAGGCCCTTGCCCTCCATCATCATGCGGACGAGATTCTTGCCGATGTCGTGCAAGTCCCCCTTGACCGTGCCGATGACAGCCTTGCCGGCAGCCTTAAATCCGCTGGAGGACAGATAAGGCTTTAACAGCGTAGTGCCGGCGTTCATGGCCCGGGCGGCGATGAGAACCTCAGGGACATAGACTTCGTTATTTTTAAATTTTTCACCGATGATGTTCATACCGTCCAACAGACCTTTTTCCAGGATTTCCG
>JAHZBS010000319.1 GCA_019423265.1 Clostridiales bacterium | reverse complement strand
GCCCCCCGCACGCCCCAGATCGAGGAGACATTTAGGATCGTTCCCTCATGGGCTTGCACCATAGGACCAATGGCAAGTTTTGAACAGATATAGACGGATTTAAGATTGACCTTCAGCACCTGATCCCAGGCATCCTCAGGCATGTCCTGAAGGAGACCTGAGTAGGAGATACCGGCGTTATTCACGAGGACGTGGAGGCGTGGAACCCGAGCATAGATTTCAGTGCGGAAAGCCTCCTCCATCGAAGGATAGTCCGATGCGTCAGCGGCGATCACGTGGCATGGAACGCGGTAGCGCTCCTGTATCTGCGCCTGGAGATCATATAGCCCAGTCCCCGGGGGACGTCCATTGATAAATACCTGGTAGCCCTGTTGGGCGAAGGACAGTGCGGCCGCCCGGCCGATTCCCCTGGAAGAACCGGTGATGAATACTGCGGGGTACGAGTTCATAGGGATCCTCCTTTCCGATACATATCCATGTTTTCGTACCGAATGATGCTATTGTATCAGATTTCGCAGCAAAAAGAAATACAAATTTTATTGATTTGTAATGAAAACATAAAAGACATATGGTACACTAAGACATGCATTAACGCGGCACAGGCCCGCACTGAAAAAGAGGGAGAAAGAGGAATGAGCAAAAGAAGAAAAAGGTTGACGCCGAGTCAGAAGGTATTACGAGTTTTGGTATTTGTTCTGCTTCCCTGCATCATAGTCGGAGTTGCAGGAGTGGGGATTTACGCAGCTCTAAACCCGGGAGGCGATTCCTCGGAGGACATAGCCCGAGAATCCTCGAGCGAGATGAGCTCTGTTGGGCAGCAGTCGGAGTCCGGTGGGACGTCGGAGGAATCCAGCTTAAGCCAAGAAGAGAAAGAGTTTCTAGAATGGATGGGGCAGAAGCCCAATCAGGAGAATGTCACCGCCTTGCTAATTGGAATGGACTTGGAGGAAGTCCACACGGACGTCATCATGCTCTGTAATTTCAATAAAGAGACGAAGACGACATCCATCATTTCCATTCCCAGGGACACATATATCAAGCTGACAGACGAAGAGTACAGAGAGCTGCGCAAACTAAATAAGTATGCATATCGGGAGATGAAGCTCACAGAACTCCACGCCTTTGCGTACGGGGAGCACGCCACCGATTGGACAGTAGACATGGTAGAAAAGATTTTGGACATCGATGTGGATTTCTATGTCTCCGTCAACTTCGAAGGGTTTCGGCAGGTGGTGGACGCCATCGGCGGGGTAGAGTTCGATGTGCCCAAGACGATTACCACGTGGAACGACGATTACCAGCGCAACGTCACGGTGGAGGCCGGACTGCAGGTGCTGAACGGCGAGCAGGCGGAAGCCGTAGTTCGCCACCGCAAGACATATTCGGAAGCGGACTTGCAGCGTGTCCAAGTTCAACAGGCCTTTATGAAGGCGGCCGCAGAACAGCTGCTTCAGGGGAAAAATATCTTTAAAATTCCCGAGCTAATTCGAATTTGTTATAAATACGTGAATACAGACCTGGGGGTGGGGGATATACTAAAATATGCCGCTATCGCCGGGGATGTGGACCTGGATAACCTGGTGACCGGGACTCTGCCAGGAGAGACACAGGATGTGGGCGACCGCAACTATTTTGTGATGGACAGTGCAAAGACAAAGGAATTGATGGCCAGCATATTTAACCCCGGCAAGTATCAGGAGTGGCAGCAACAGAATTCTTCTGACAGCGCCGATTCTTCGGAGGATTCAAGAGTGCGGTAATCACGAGGATGCGGCGCCTGTGGAATGGAGGTTAAAAATGGCGAAAGACCTGAAACGAGCCGCCAACAGGGGGAAAGCTGCACTCGATATAGGAAAGATCATCGTTGGAACTTTTTTTCTGGCATCGGCATTGAACATTTTCTTTGAGCCCCACGGCATCACGACGGGGGGAGTCACAGGCATCGGAATCATCCTTAAGGAACTATCCGAACGGTTCTTGCCGGTTTCCATTCCATTGTACCTCTCCAATCTTGTCATCAACATTCCACTTTTAATCATCGCGCTCATCATTAAGGGAAGAGCTTTTCTCGGAAGAACCGGCCTTGCAACCATTCTGCTCTCTCTGTTTTTGTTTCTGACGCAGGGGTGGGCCTTCGATTCCGGGGACATGATCCTGAATGTCCTGTACGGTGGAATCTTAAGCGGAACGGGCGTTGGCTTGGTTTTTACAGCCTCCGCAACCACGGGAGGCACTGACCTTATCGCCACAATCATCGGCCATTTTCACAGGCATCTTTCCGTACCCTATCTGCTGTTTTTTGTCGATGCGGTTATTGTTTTAAGCGGTGTCTTTGTCTTTGGCGTATCGAAAGCCATGTACGCTGTGGTGGGGATATTCCTGTCTGCCCATATGGCAAACCGAGTCATGGAGGGATTACACTATTCCAAGGCCATTTTCATCATCTCCGACTGTTGGGAGGAATTGGCGGATACCATATTAAAAGAGTTACGGCGCGGTGTGACGGGCTTATCCAGCCAGGGGATGTACACTCGAAAGGACAGGAAAATGTTGTTTTGTGTAGTTTCCTCGAAAGAGATCGTTCGAATCAAGGAAATTGTTGCACAAAAAGACCCTCGAGCGTTCCTTATTGTGTCAGATGTTCGGGAAGTGTTCGGTGAAGGCTTTGTTGAATACTGCAATTCCTGAGTCAATTCTTGGACCAATTTGCATCTATTCTAAGGAAAACCATAGTTTGTA
>JAHZBS010000318.1 GCA_019423265.1 Clostridiales bacterium | reverse complement strand
AGATAGCGTCTCGCCGTAATCCTGGAGACCCCCAGCGCGTCGGCCACCTCCTGCGCCGTAAAATTTTTATCGCTCCGCTCCTTGACATATTGGTAGATCATATCGTATGTATGTTTGCTGAAATTTTTTGTCTCATCGGTGACAGGGGCTCCCCCCTTAAGTACATTCTCCGCAAAGAAAAACTCATCCAAAACTCTCTGCTCCAAAGGATGATCCGGGGAAATGAAATCTTTGCGAACTCGATACCGGAACAGCCCTTCTTTAAATCGAAGAAAGGTAAAGGGCTTTAGGATGTAGTCAACCGCTCCGAGATACATAGATTTCATAAACGTTGCATAGTTCTTGTCCGCCGTGACCGGAATAAAATCCAGTGGCACATCCTCTCCCCGCAGCTGGGCGATCCAGTCGAGAACGTCGCCGTCCTGAAAATGTAGATCCGATATGATAATATCCGGTATTTCCTCCTCAAGCGATTCCTTCGCTTCCGCAATCGACGCAACGCTGTCCGTTAGGTCAAACCCCTCCATCTTAGAGAGAAAATCTTCTAATATACTGCGCACCATAGGATCCGCTTCAAGAATCAATACCGTTATCATGCATTTTCATTCCTTTCTAAATAGTACTGCAAGCCCTCAACCTACAGCCATTCCTCCATAACTCTGGGAGTATTATATCATACTCATTGCGCTATTTAAAGTAATTATACGCATAAAATTCAGCCATAAATGTTTTTTGTTTATTTTTCATAAAGATATTTAAAATACTAAAGTCCGTCCCTTTTGTACTTATCGGAGGGCTTTCACATAGAAAAAAGGCGGCCCAACCGCCGCCTCCTCAACAGTTCAAGATTATTCGATGGTGAAGGGGGACCGATTCCCGTCGCTGTCCTCCCTCTCGCTTCGTCCCCAGAAATCTCCCGTTTCATCGGTGGATTCCTGCTGGCTCTGCAGCGTCAGTGTCACTTTGACAGGCTCATGGGTATTGCGATTTCGGATCAACGTCACCTCCACAGTGTCCCCAACCTCATGCTCTGATAAAATTTCCGTTACGATCTCCAGCGAAGTGATGTCCCGGCCGTCAATCTGAGTGATGATATCGCCCTGGCGTATTCCCGCATCGGCTGCGGCGCTGCCCCTGGACACCTCATACACCATGAGTCCCACCGGGACGTGATAGGCGTCCGCGATTGCCTCCGGAATTAGCGCATACTCGCTGATCCCCAGCACGGGCCGCTCCACAGAACCTTTATCCAGCAGCTCCTCGATGATGGGTTTGGCCACCGCCATGGGGATCGCAAATCCCATTCCCTCCACATCGGTATCATTGATTTTTGCCGTATTGATCCCGATGACCTCTGCGCTGGCATTGACAAGAGCGCCGCCGGAATTTCCCGGATTGATTGCCGCATCCGTCTGGATGACTTGCAGAGTATTGCCGTCCACCGTGATCTCCCGCTGTGTGCCGCTGATGCTTCCAACTGTAACCGTATTTCCAAAAGCTTTTCCCTCCGGACTCCCAATGGCAATCGCCAACTCCCCGACTCGGATCGCATCGCTGTCGCCAAGGGTGGCAATCTTGATTCCAGCCAGAATATCCTCCGGAATCTCGGATCTCTTCATATACAGCACCGCCAAATCCGCAGACGTATCAGCACCCCGCACATAGGCCGGCACCGATTGCGTATCGTTATAATAAATATAAACCGTCTTGGCGTCCTCAATCACATGGGCGTTTGTCACAATGTAAACGTGATCCGCGTCTTCGTCAAAGATAATCCCGGAGCCAAGTCCTTCCGCCGTCTGCGCGGTTTGAAAAAGATTTTGCGTCATAATCTGCGTCACCACCGTCACAACTGACCCCTCCATCTTTTCGCAGATATCCGCAATACTGCTATCCGTTTGGGGGACTGAAAGCAACGCCTGTACAGAGTTACCGCTATATCCATTTTGGGCAAAAGAGTACCCGGTTGAAGTGGATTTGGAATGTTCTTTATTTGCATACCAAGTCGTTACGCCAATGCCACCGCCGATGACACCGCCCACAAGAATGGTGATTAAAACAGCGGCGATAGCGGTTAACGCTTTATTCTTACCCTTCTTCGTCTTCTTCTGCTCATCGTCTTTTTCTGAATCCCAATCCATCTCCATCTCCTCCTTATCCCATGCTAGCCCGACTTTTTTAGAAGAATGACGGCAAGGCCTTCTGGCCTTACCGCCCTTGATACCGTATAGTATACACATAAGATTTAACGAAAATGTGAACCCGCTGTGAATAAATATGAAAATCTGGAAATTCCTACTCTAGATTCAGCTGTTCTTTGGGGGGAAGTTTGATGATCTGCCCCAGTTGAAGCTTATTCATGTCCTCGATGTTGTTGTACGCGGCCACCGCTTGCATCAGTTTCTCATCGTAGTTTACATTATAATGCTTATTGATGATGGCGGAAAAACTGTCTCCGCTCTTTACCGTATACTCCGTGACGCCATCTGAGACTGGCGCAGAGGAATCGCTGGAATCCACAGGCTCCTGGGAGGAATCTGCGGAGGAATCCCCGCTATCCTCAGGCACAGATGATTCTGTGGATTCATCCGACGAATTTGGCTCCGGCGTGGAGGAATCGGTCCCGTCTGAATCCACTGACTGGGAGGACGACTGGGAAATCGGAGGCGTTGATCCCGGATCCGGATTATCTCCCCTCTTGGCCAGTGTCAGAATCACCACCAGGATCAACACAATAATCAGAGCGCCGCCCAGGACAGCTGCCAGCATCTTCGGATTCCCAAGAATCCGATCCATGAC
>JAHZBS010000317.1 GCA_019423265.1 Clostridiales bacterium | reverse complement strand
AACAGCTGGCATCGTACCTGCAAAAAAAAGAAGGCGTCTGTATCTCGCCCGATTTTATGTTCGATATTCAAGTGAAACGGCTCCATGAATATAAACGGCAATTGATGAATGCCCTGTCAATTTTAGACTTGTATTTTGGACTCAAAGATGGCCGCGTCCAAAATTTCTACCCCACGGCCTTCCTATTTGGCGCCAAAGCCGCGCCAGGGTACGCCCGGGCGAAGGGAATTATAAAATTCATTCAGGAGATCGCCAAGAAAATTAACGCCGATCCACAGGTTCAGGATAAGATGAAAGTCCTGTTTGTCACGAATTACAATGTATCCTACGCGGAAAAGCTAATTCCCGCAGCGGATGTGTCCGAGCAGATTTCTGCCGCGGGCACCGAGGCCAGCGGGACAAGCAATATGAAATTCATGCTCAACGGCGCTGTCACACTGGGGACCTACGACGGCGCCAACATTGAGATCGTGGAGCAGGCCGGCATGGAGAATAACTATATTTTTGGCGCTCGCGTGGAGGATCTGGACAGAATCAAGGGACAATACGACCCGAGAGCCATCTATGAGAGCGAGCCCCGGGTGAAAGCGGTGGTGGATACCTTGGTGGACGGAACATTTTCCGATGGAGGGAGCGGCGTGTTCCGTGAACTGTACGACTCCATTTTGTATGGCGCCAGCTGGCATACGCCGGACCACTATTATGTCCTGCTGGATTTGCTCCCCTACTGCGACGCGAAGCTCAAGGTCAACGCCGATTATAGGGAGCGGGAAGATTTCACCCGCAAATGCTTCTACAATACGGCGGGAGCGGGCAAATTCTCCAGCGACCGGACGATCCTGCAATATGCCAGCGAGATCTGGGGTGTGGCGCCTAACTTGAAAGCCTAAGCCGGCTCTATGGCCTGACTTGGATCTCGATATCACTGTCCAGAAGGTACACGCTGCCGCGTATGTAAGGGTGGTAATCATCTGGCGCGATGCTCGCCGCAATCTTCAGGCGAGCGCTCCGGCTGCCATCACAGCGGACCAGCTCCTGGGCGCCGCTCCCTTTAAAGGTGGTCCCCGACAGGAGAATATCCGTCTGGCCGTAGACTAGACCTTCCACGGGAAGTGTCCGCAGTGCGATCTTACTATTTTGCAGGACAGAATTGATTAATTTGATGGTATTGACAGGGGTGGAAGAGAGGATGAGATGGGTGATCTCATTTTCGATAAAGATATTCTCGAAGATCAGGTCCTCCTGAACCGGCATGGTGGAATAGGGATAGCAGCTGTGGGACCAGTTATCGTTGTCAAAATGGATGGAGAAGGCGCAATCCCTCTTCTTTTGAAGGAAAATGTCGCGAAAATGAATGTTACGGCAGCCGCAGTTATAGATTTCGTCGTCGTCCTGGACCATCACCCACCGGATGCATCCGTCGTACTCCTCGATGCCGTGGGCATGGGTTGGCGGCGTATAGGAGCGGTAAACCTCCCCCGTCGGTTCCATGATAACCCGGTACAGCCTGTGGTTGTACACAACCGTGTCCGAGTGCCGCACCTCCATTCCAGATCGCCAGTCACACCAGGAGCCAGCGAGAATGCGGCAGAAGAACCCCGTTGTCGTCTCCTGATTCAGATCATAGCAATCCTCGATGACGCCATCTTCAATCCATCCCAGCTGTGGATTGGAGGTGGCGTAGTCGTGAGCATTTAGAGCAATGGGATCGTCGAAAGTCTTAAACACTCCATGCCGGATCACAAATTTCGCGCCCTTGCCAAGATGGACTGCGTCCTTGAATCCTTCGATGTACAGATTGTCGAGAATGAGATTTTCGAAGGTACACACATGTATGCAGAAGCAGGAGTGCAGCAGATCCGGACAGTGGAAGTCCCGTATCACCAGGTCCCGGATATAGAAAAACGATAGATGGCCGCGCAATCCGGGGATCGCTTCCGTTGCCTCCACACCGGCCGCCTCATTGCCATTGCAGAGCAGATGCAGGCCGACGATCTCAATGTGATGATCGTAGGAACGGGTGTACGCACCGCGGTTGACAAAGGTATAGCCGCAAGGCGTTCCATCTTGAGCCGGAACTTTTCGGAGTACGACTCCAGGGCCAAAGACGAGTTTTGTACTGCTATCCAATACGATGGTGCCGCTGAGATCGTAGGTGCCAATCTGATCGATGTAGACAGTGCCGCCTCCTGAGACCGCGCGCTGCAGAGCCAGTGTGTTGACGTCGCCGTTATTTTCAGGGGAAAAACCGAAAGATGCCGCATTTTTGCTTTGGTTTGCCATGGTACCCTCCATTTGCAAGGTATTTTACGGACATTATAGTATGAATGGCGGCGGGAGTCAATGGGGCTTTGTATAGATCTGGTGTTTGGCTGGAATATTTCCCTCTTAATCCGGGAAAGATATTGGACAAAAGGAGGTATTAAATCTATGAAACCATGTAAGAAAGCACTTGCCCTGCTGTTGATGACGGTCCTGACGGCCGCTATGGCAGCGGGTTGTAAAGCAAAGGATCAGAATAATTCTAGCTCCGGCATAAGCGAAAACTCGCAAGTTTCGGAGAACTCCGGAACCGGTACGGGTAACAACAACAAGCCAACGCTGTATATTTTCAACTCAAAAGGTGAAAACGCAAAAGAATTTGAGGCTATGTGCGAAGCCTATACTGCGGAGACAGGCGTCCCGACGAAGCCGTTTTCCGTCGGCGCCGGTACGGATGCCAGTGAGCCGCTTCGCGCTCAGATGAACTCTAACACGCCGCCGGCTATTTTTTCCATCATGGGTGTCAAAGAATTGCCGGAGTGGC
>JAHZBS010000316.1 GCA_019423265.1 Clostridiales bacterium | reverse complement strand
CATCGTAGCCATCATGCTCATTCTGGACATGGGCAGCATGGCGGGAACAGGGTTTGACCAGGCTTATTTTCTCAGCAATTCGGTGAACTTCGAGCGCTCCAATGTTTTATCCTACTATGTGTACGAGATCGGCCTCCGAAAAGGAAACTTTTCCTATTCCACAGCCATCGGGCTCATCACCTCCACGGTCTCCGCGGCTCTTATGCTGATAGCCAATAGCTTGGCAAAAAAAATAAATGGATCGGGGTTGTTCTGATATGGCGAGAAAAAGAAAAGCGAGTCTCCTATCTGCGACTACATCGGAAAAGATCTTTGAAGTTGTCAACTCCATTTTTCTCATTCTGGTCAGCCTGTTGATCCTCTACCCCTTTTGGAACTGCATTATTCTCTCCTTCAATGACGGGGTTGACGCCTATAAAGGTCCTATTTTCTTTTGGCCGCGAAAATTTACCTTGGACAATTACAAGTATTTATTTCAAAATAATTTAATGCTCATCGCCTTCCGAAATTCCCTGCTGCGGACCGTGATCGGCACTGTGCTGCATGTGGGCTTCACCGGGCTTGCCGCTTACGGACTAAGCAAGCGATGGATCATGGGGCGGAAATGGTATATGCTCTATTTTGTAATTACCATGTACTTTAACGGCGGCATGATACCAAACTATCTGCTTATGAAAAATCTGGGGCTGCTCAATAATTTCTTGGTCTACATCATACCCAGCATGTGGGGATTCTACAATGCCATTCTCTTTATGTCCTTCTACGATTCCATTCCGGAATCCTTGGAGGAGGCGGCGACCATCGACGGCGCAGGAAAGTTTCAAATTTATCTGCGGATCATTCTGCCGGCCTCCATGCCCATCGTGGCAACCATTATTATCTTTCAGGGTGTGAATCAATGGAACTCTTGGCTTGATACCCTGATCTACACGAAATCCAGCAGCCTTGTGACACTGCAGAGCATCATGGCGCGTATGACCGAGGAAATGGAGTACCTACAAAATATGTCTGAAAAAATGGGAGCCTCCGCCACACAAGTCAGCATAAAGCCGGCAACCATCCGGGTCGCAACGCTAGTTCTCACCACCTTTCCCATTACGGTCATCTATCCCTTTTTTCAGAAATATTTTGTGGGTGGAATCATGCTGGGGGCTGTGAAGGAATAAGCGGCAGCCGCCTACTGAATCAAAGGAGTCACCTTTATGAATTACTGCTTTCTATTTCTCACTGTGGTCACGCTGGCAGCTCAAGAGGTTTTCACTAAGCAATACAGCACAAAAAAACCGACGGGAGCGGTGACCTATGCAGCCTTAGTTTCCATCTCGGCCCTTTGTATGTTTGTCGTATCCTCTGGTTTCAAATTCCGATTTTGCCAGGAAATATTGGGCTACACCCTATTATTTACCGCCGCCTACTGTGCGGCCACTGTTTTTCTCACCCTTGCCATGGGATGCGGTCCTCTTTCGCTCACATCCCTGATCCACTCCTACTCTCTGATGATTCCCACCCTGTACGGCATTCTATTTCTGCATGAAAAGGTTAGGGTCAGCATGTGCATCGGGATGGCGCTTCTCGTCCTCTCTCTTGCCATGATCAACTACGCCAAAAGCGACAGGAAAAAGAATGTCAAATGGCTGCTCTATGTCTTCGTGGCCTTCATGGGGAATGGACTCTGCTCCACAGTCCAGAAGGCACAACAGGTGGCTTTCGGCGGTCAATACAAAAATGAATTCATGATTCTGTCCCTCGCCGGCGTTTCGATCATCCTGCTGATTTGTAGTTTGCTTCTGGAGAGGGGGCATGTGCTTTCCTCCATCCGAAGGGGTTGGTACATGGCTGTGCCCTGTGGCATTTTAAACGGGCTGACCAATCTTCTCGTGCTACTGCTCTCTACTAAAATCGCGGCTTCGCTTATGTTTCCCATCCTTTCAGGAGGCAACGTCGTCCTCACCTCCCTCGTCTCTGTATGGGGTTACCATGAAAAATTGAATCAACGCCAACTGGCGGGGATCGCACTTGGAGTGGCGTCCATCATTCTTCTCAGCCTTTAGCAAAATGGAAGTTAACTTCCTTATCCATTGTAACCGATACCATAAACCAAGGAGGAACCATGAACGACAAATATACGTTGACTATCCCTCTCATAAACGAGCTCTCCACTCCGTCTACCCGCGAAACCTATTACGGCGAACTAAGCCGCGCCGGTGCGCAGCGCGTGCTGCTCTGCCCGCCCAGGTTGTTGGGCAGCGCGGACGAAAGGCCCGCCGTGCTGGAACTGCTAGCCGAAAATCTCCGTTTTTACGCTGCCAGGGGCCTGGAAGTTGGCGTCTGGCTGGACGGACTGGGACATGGCGCTCCGCTGATCGGCCCGGAAACATATTTGGCCGGCCGGTACACCCCCATCTGCAGCCTGGACGGCGACGAATCCCGGGATTCCTATTGCCCGCTGGACCCTGGCTTTGCTCAGGCATACTGCGCCATGATCCGGGACGTAGCTGCCCTGCGCCCTGCGCTGATCCTGATCGACGATGACTTTCGCCTCTCCCTGCGCAGCGGCCATGATGTGGGCTGCGCCTGTACACGCCACCTGGACGCTTATGCACAGCGCCTTGGGAAAAGGATCACCCGCGACATCCTGGCCCAGCATATCTTTTCCGGCGGGCCCAACCGGTATCGCGATATATGGCTGGATCTCATGGGCGACACGCTGCGTGATTTTGCCCGCCTGCTGCGCCAGACCGTAGATACGGTCGATCCCTCCATCCGCCTGGGCCATTGCGCCTGCATCACCACCTGGGACACGGATGGCGTAGACAGCCTGGAACTGGCCCAGATCTTTGCGGGTTCTACCCGGCCGCTGCTGCGGCTGATCGGCGCGCCCT
>JAHZBS010000315.1 GCA_019423265.1 Clostridiales bacterium | reverse complement strand
GGCTTGGAACATGTCTGCTTCAGGGAATCGGCGTAGCGCAGGACACGGAGAAAGGGAATCTGTGGATTGAGGCGGCGGCGGTACTTGGCTATGGCGAGGAGGACGAGGGCGCGACGGGAGAGGAAAATTCGCAGCCGCCGTCCCCTCCGCCGGTTGAACCATCGGAGACGGACGGCGGCACCCCCGATGCCGAGGATCGGACACCGGCCAAAGTTCCAACAGCGTCCAGGCGGCCAGCCAACCGAAAGGGGACAGGCAGGGTTTATACACCGCGCCATGATCTGTCATATTGTAAGAATGGGCTTCTCTTTGGTCTGTTTGCGCTGGCCGGAGCGATAATTTTATGCTGTCTGACCGCCCTGATTGTTGTCCTCGTCAATTCCACTTTTTTCTCAGCTCCTGCGCATTCCCAAACGTTTTTCTGGTGTAGCGTTGTCGTATGCCTTGTGGCGGCGGGATTGGCCTTCGGGATGGGATATGGGAAAGCGTATCAAATGCAGAAGAAGAATGCGTGGTTCCGCAAAACGCCCTTCTATAAGCAGTACCTGACAGATCTTCATTCTATGGATTCCAACCGCAGGCTTCAATATGATGTGTATTCCGCCTTAGAACGTACATATCGCCCCTGCTCCTGGCAGGACACCATATCCAGGTTAACCTTTCGGGAATACAAAGGATATATGTATCCGGGCGTTATTTTCAGCGATGGTAAAAGCAAAGTGCGGCCCGATTTGGTTGTCATGACAGAAAAGGCGGTTTATGTGCTAGACTGTTGCCATGCGTCCGGAACGATCCGCGGAGAGCGGCATTCAAAGGAATGGCAGATTGTCAAGGAGTCGGGAAAGACAAGGACGATCCCAAATCTTGTGGCAAAGAACGAGATGCGAATTCACATTATGCAGGAGAATCTCAATAAGATCTGTCCGTGGGTTGCGCTGTCCAAGATCCCATTTCACTCCCTAATTCTTTTTGGACCGGAGGCGGATATTGGAGGGATTTCGGTGCCCAAGAATAAGTATATCCATGTCTTTTCCGGTGGCAGAGACAAGATTCGCGGATATTTGGAGGTGCTGGAGAGCCGGGGATCGCTCCACGCTCAAGATATGGCAGAGCTAGTCAAAGCGGTGGAGAAGATTGCTCATGAGCTGCCCGCTAGGCGCAAGCAAAGTGAATAAAGATATAAAAGGGCTGTCGCAATGAATTTTACGATAGCCTTTTATAATCCATATACAAGAAGATTAGAAAGGATGGCAGGGATGGAGATCGAACGGAAATATAGGGTGCGGATGAGGCCCGAGCACTTGGAAATGTATTCAGTCTGGAATATGACACAGGGATATATCAGTACAGAGCCGGTCATTCGGATTCGCAGCATCCGCGATGGTCAACAGGAGCTGTATGTGCTCACAGTCAAGGGGAAAGGGCTGGTGGAGCGCGAAGAATTTGAGCTCACGCTGACAAAGGAGCAGTATGACAGGCTGTGCCAGAAAGTAGATGGCTATGTCATCGAAAAGAAGCGATATCGAATCCCCCTAGAAGGGGGCTTGGTTGCGGAATTGGACGAGTTTTTGGGACGATTGCAGGGGCTCTGGCTGGTTGAGGTAGAGTTCGCGTCCAGGGAGGCCATGGCCGGCTTCAAGCCGCCCCAATGGTTTGGCGAGGACGTTTCCGATGACGGGACATTTCAGAACAGCCGACTTTCCCAGGTGGAGAGCTACAGCTGAGTTGTTTTGCGCGAAGTTGTCGAAAAATTTATAAAAATTAATCATTTGGTTGACAGATTGCCGCAAATGGCGGAGCCTGTCAGTCGACAGAGAAATTTAAATTTTTAGAATATTTGAATATTAACAAAATAAGTCGAGTTATGAACAATCCTGTAACATCAAAAGTAGTTATTTTAGGTTACTCACAGACTTATCCACATTATCCACAAAAAACTTGATGTGGATAGGAGAGTCAAAAAAATGCAGGATGTGTTATGCACAAGTTGCAGCACAGTTATCCACATGGATTTTGTGGATAACTGTGCTGCAAAAAGTTTTCCTAAAAAAAGGAATTTACCGGAAAATGGAGAATACTATAAATAGATTATACAAAACGCTTTCTGTTTGGGGCGGGTTTAGCATTATAAGATAAAGGAGTGGTTCAAATGAAATACAAGTATATGGGACGGAACATGGATGTGACCCAAGGAATGAAAAACGTCGCGGAGAAGAAACTGGAACGATTGGAGAAATTTTTTACTCCGGATACAACCGTGATGGTAACATTCCGCACGGAGGGACGCAACTATATCGTGGAAGTGACCATTCCAGTGAAAGGGGCGGCGATTCGGGCTGAGGTTTCCACGGACGACGCTTACAAGGGATTGGACGAGGTGATGGACAAGCTGGAGCGTCAGATCGTCCGATATCGCAGGAAGCTCATCGATAAGGCCAAGCAGGACAAGACGCTGAGCGCTGATTATTTTGCCGCCGGAGCTGACGAGGAGCCGGATGAGAAGCTGGCGATTCAGAGGGTGAAGAAGATTGCCATGAAGCCCATGGACCCGGAGGAAGCCTGCCTACAGATGGAGCTGTTGGGGCATAATTTCTTCATGTTCAAGAATGCGGAGACAGGAGCCGTCAATGTTGTCTACAGGCGCAATGAAGCGGGAACCTACGGCCTTATCGAGGCAGATGAATAAGATGTCGGGGAGAGCGCCCGCTCCGGCTGGTGTGAGCGGCTTCTCGCGGGGATGACAGCGATTCGCGTCATCCCCTTTTTACGCCGGTACACACCGGCGCCAATACCCCTTGCCATAGGCTTGCAGGGAGAAAATCCTGCACAACTTCAGAAAAAGGTTGCGCCTGTATTTGATTAATGATAAAATAGACAAGAGCACGGGAA
>JAHZBS010000314.1 GCA_019423265.1 Clostridiales bacterium | reverse complement strand
GGGATTCTGGCATCGACAACCTCCACAACCAGATCCACCAACTTGATATCTTCCTCCATCATGCGCCGGGTCTTTGTCATGTGCCCCGGAAACCACTGAATCTCCATATCTTCCTCCATCTTGAAAGCCGCAAAACCCAGAGGGAATCCCTCCGGGTTTCAAGCGTCTCTACCGCAACAATCCAATCTCATTCAACGGCCAGATCCGAAAACTGGCCTTTCCGATGATCTCGCTTCTGGCTATAGTGCCGACCTCCCGGTACCGGCTGTCCTTGCTGTTGCCCCTGTTGTCGCCCAGCACAAAGTATTCCCCCTCCGGCACCGTGAAGGGATAGTCCACCTGATCTCCACTCTTCGTCGTCTTGACCAAAATATAATCCTCTTTATAAATGCTGCCGTTTATATAAACGTTGCCGTCGTCGCCGATATCGACGATATCCCCTGGCAACCCGATGATTCGCTTGATCAAATGCACTTCCTCTCCGTCGGCTTCCACAAACGGAAAGATAATGATATCACCTCTCGCCGGATCTTTGAAGCGATAGATGAACTTGTTGACGATGACCATGTCGTTCTCATACACCGTCGGCTGCATCGACGAGCCGATCACTTTATTATTCTGCGCGACGAAGCTCAGGATAAACCATACGATCAAAACTGCGATGGCCAGCTCCTTGACCCAGCTCAAAATATCCCGGGCCAGCTTGCGGTTCTTTTTATTCTTAGCCTTTCGCTGGGTACCGGCATCTGCGTCAGCCGTCAGCGGCTTTTCACGTTCCGGGCCCTGATCGGCCTCCTGTTCAGGCGATTCGGAATCCAGAAGGGCT
Source organism: Clostridiales bacterium (assembly GCA_019423265.1). The sequence goes on along the minus strand of JAHZBS010000314.1, from coordinate 2,066 downwards.
TCTTCCATCAGAATATCGTCAAAATCAAACTCCATCAGTTCCGAGAGATTTTTGGTATCCGTGGAAGGCTCATCATCCCTCACGCGGCGGTCATTCTTGGACGATGGCCTGGAAGAACTTGTCTCCGCCGATTTGTCTCTATTTCTGTTCTCCATACTGCTCCTTCTTTCCTGATTGAATGCAGAAAAAGGGACTTGACATCGTCCCTTTTTCTTTGGAATGATCTGTCTCAGATCCGTTCCTTGACTTTCGAAGCCTTGCCGACGCGGTCACGAAGGTAGTACAATTTCGCTCTGCGCACTTTACCTCTTCTCACCACTTCAATCTTTTCAACGATGGGAGAGTGCAAAGGCCAAGACTTCTCCACACCTACGCCGTAGGAAACACGGCGAACTGTGAAGTTCTCTCGAACGCCACCATTTTGGCGTTTGATCACGGTTCCCTCGAACATCTGAACGCGCTCTCTGGTCCCCTCTTTGATCCTGGCATATACGCGAACGGTGTCACCAACCGCAAAAGGAGTGATTTCCTTTTTTAACTGCTCATTTTCGATCTGACGAATGATCTCTGGGTTCATGAGCCAACCTCCTTCCCTCTAAGACGCTCATCAATACACGCTCGACCTCCACATACACGTCAAGTTGCCGTACCAGCGGAGCATCCGTATTCATCCTCAGTAGGAGAAGGCTCTCCTACGTCGCGTCCCCTATTATATCATATTTTTTCCCACATTTCAACTATTTTTACATTAAATTTCCGTATCATCCGCGGGGATCCCCGCCCGCGCTCTGGACGGGAGAGGCCCCCCCTTCCCGCCGGATTTTCTCATAGATGCGCCGCTCTTGCTCCGTCATCCTCTCCGGATCGATCCGGTCCGGCCTCTTTTGGACCGTGACCGCTATGGATTGAGTCAGACGCCACTCGGCGATATTGGCGTGGTGGCCGCTCATGAGAATCTCGGGAACCGGCACGCCGTGGTACTCCCGGGGGCGCGTATACTGTGGGTATTCTAAAAACATGCCGGAAAAGGATTCCTCCCCCGCTGAGCTTTCATTGCCCAGCACGCCATCCACCATCCGGGCCACTGCGTCAATCAGAACCAAGGCGGGGAGCTCTCCGCCTGTCAGCACAAAATCGCCAATGGAAATCTCATCTGTCACGATCTCATCTAGCACTCGCTGGTCAACGCCCTCATAGTGACCGCACAGCAGAATGATCCCTTCTTCCTGGGCCAACTCCCTTGCAATCTCCTGGCTCAACACTCGCCCCTTGGGACTCAGGTACACGACTTTGGGGGGCTTGGCAAACCCTCTGCGCACATCCTCGTAGGCATCGTAAATCGGCTGTGGCTGCATAACCATCCCGGCTCCGCCGCCAAAAGGATAGTCGTCCACATGCTTGTGCTTGTCCTGCGAATAGTCCCGGATATCCACCGCATCCACGGATATGATGCCAGCCGCGGCGGCGCGCCCTAGCACGCTGTAGGACACTGCATTTCGGATCATCTCCGGGAATAGAGTCAACACGCAGAAGCGTATACTGTGAACGGGTTCCTTCGAATCGTCCCTCTCCAATACAATCCTCCTCACCGCAGTCCTTCAAGTAAGTGTACTGTCACAATCTTTTTGTCCAGATCCATGGCGATAACACAGTCTTTGATTGACGGAATCAAAATCTCCTGGCCGTCTGGTGTCTTGACTGCGAACACCTCATTGCTGCCAGTCGTCAACACATCGCCTACCATTCCCAGCGTCTCCCCTTCTTCCGTCACAACCAGGGCTCCCACCACATCGCTGATATAATACTCATTTTCCTCCAGCGGCAGGGCTTCCTCCCTGGGGATCCACAGTGTCCCGCCCTTTACGGCTTCCGCCTGATTTCGATCCGTCAGCTCTTTCACCTGAAGCAGGACCATATTTTTGAACGGTGAGGCGGATTGAATGGTCCAGCTCTCTCCCTCCGAATCTTCCTTGCCAGGCGCTTTATAGATGACCTGTTCCAGCCTGGAGAATCGCTCAGGCTCCTGCGTCGTCGGAAATACTTTGACTGCGCCTTTGATGCCGTGT
>JAHZBS010000313.1 GCA_019423265.1 Clostridiales bacterium | reverse complement strand
AGGCCGTTCATTTCCATGATCAGCCAGTTGCATGTCGTATGGTTCACCCGCAGGCGGCGGCCGTGTTCCCACACGGACTTATACCAATCCACCAACCGGTCATCGGTAAAATGGGAGCTGCGATAGAAAGAAAATAAAGTGTACGGCCAGTTAGCGCCCATCCGGATACCGCATTCGATGGTACGCCAGCACAGAGTATCGCCGCCGCTGCTGACATCCTCCTCTGGCGCCATCGCCTGCTCTACCCAGCTGTCAAACAGCTGGACAAAGGTTTCGGCATAGCGTTCATCCCCTGTCGTGTGATAGAGATGCGCCAGCAGCTTCCACTCAGGGCAGCGGTTTAATTGCCACGTCCATTCCTTGAATCCGTTGTAGGTGGGATTGGCAAACCAATCCACCTTGTCATCGAACTGGCAGTGGACCCCCACCGAGATGAGATTGTGCTTTATAATCCGCTCGCCGGCTTCTTCTTCCGATTCTCCCGCCAAGGTAAATTGATTCTCCGGGAATTCATAAGGGATCGAAAAAAAACGGTCGGGCTGAAGACTCTGGCGCACATGGGCCGCAAACAGACGGCGGCAGGCAGCAAAATCTCCTCTTGCCGCGGCAGCGGGTATCTCCTCTAAACCTGGCAGCGTACAGTCCACCAGCTCGCTAAAAAATCGCGCATCGGTCAACTTCGGGCCGGCTGTCATATCCATCCTCCATTCCGCCTCCACACTGGCTTTTCTATATTTTTTATTATAACCATCCGCCCTTTATTTTTCAATGGATGATATTTTTAGAATCGATGAATGATTTTTAACATTCCAGGTCACTTTTTTATATTTCTTTCTAAATTTCCGCTGCTGTTGGAGTAAGCCCTCCCCCTCCCATGAACGATATCTAACTTGACCGTTTCCCGCCGGATAGACATGGAAATTAACAATTCTTCATCTGATTCCCCGCGCTTGTCTGTAGAAAACGGAAATGCCTCTTGCCATTTCAAACCAATTCCTTTATAATAATAATAAAGGTACCGTATCCATCACGCCCATTTCTTATTTTGGAGGTCAGAACTATGCAGACTGTCAATCCCTACGTCATCATCACCGACGCCACTGCGGATCTGCCGGCGGATATCGCGGCAGAACTCGGCGTCACCGTCATCCCAATGGAATTTCAACTATCCGGACAGACCTATGAGCATTTTGCCGACGCCCATGTGATCCCGATTCCCGACGTATATAACAGGCTCCGAAACGGTGAGCCCGCTTCCACGTCCCAGATCAATGCCTATACCTATGTCCAGTATTTCGAACCTTTCTTTCAGGAGGGAAAGGACATCCTCTACATCGCTTTTTCGTCTGGCCTAAGCGGAACTCAGCAAGCGGCCGTCATCGCCGCCAATGAACTCACGGAAAAGTATCCGGAGCGCAAATTCTCCTGCGTCGATTCTCTATGTGCGTCCATGGGCGAGGGGCTTTTCGTGTACACGGCGGCTAAGAAAAAAGAAAGTGGCTTACCCTTCGATGAGCTGAATCAATGGCTGTTGGACAATCGTCTCCACCTGTGCCATTGGTTTACCGTGGATGATTTGAACCATCTGAAGAGAGGCGGCCGTATCTCCGGCGCCACCGCCGCCATCGGTTCCATCCTGAATATCAAACCTGTCATGCATGTTGACGACGAGGGCCATCTAATCGCAGTCTCCAAGGTGCGGGGCCGCAAAAAATCCCTCATATCCCTTGTGGATCATATGGAGAAGACCTATTACCCTGACAAGAACGACATTATCTTCATAGGCCACGGCGATAGCCTTGAAGATGCAGAATTTGTCCGCGATCTGGTGCAGGAAAAATTCGGCATTTCCAATATTCTCATCGGGTATATTGGACCGGTCATCGGCGCCCACTCCGGCCCCGGCACCATCGCCCTCTTCTTCTTTGGCTCCCAGCGGTAAATCTCTCCCAAAATTTGCTGAATAAGAAATACCATCCGAAGTCTTCCAGCGGCTTTGGATGGTATTTTTCATTTTCACGACCATATGACGCATTTCTCCCTAACGTAGAGGATATGATTTAAGACAACCGCCTCTTGCCCCGCCTCTGAAAAAATTTCACAATTTCCACCATGGGGATGATGGAGATGGCCAACAGAAGCGCCACGCCGTATTCCGCCAGAGAGATGTGTTCAAACTCAAAAATATTCGCCAAAAATGGAACATAGATGATGACTGTTGTCAGAATCCAGGAGAAGGCCATGGAGCCAAGGAGAAACAGATTCTTCTTTTTCATCCTGAAAAGGGTACCCCTCTGGGAGCGCATATTGAAGGAATGAAAAATCTCAGCCATGGACATGGTCAGAAAGGCCATCGTCATCCCATCCGGGCTGTTGGTAAACTCCCATACGCCCGCTTCCATGTAATGTCCGATCCAATATGCGGCCAAGGTGATCAGTGAGACGAGGACGCCCTGGTAGACGACGTCAGCGCCCAATCCCCCTGCAAAAATTCCTTCCTTTGCCGGGCGCGGCTCCCGTTTCATCAGCCCCTCTTCCTCCTCCTCCATCCCGAGGGCCAGAGCGGGGAAAGTATCGGTAATCAGGTTGATCCATAATATATGCACAGGTTTTAGTATGGTAAATCCAAGAAGCGTTGCGACAAAGATGGATAAAATCTCGCTGATATTGGAGGACAGCAAAAACTGAATCGCTTTGCGGATGTTGTCATATATCCTTCGCCCTTCGCTGACAGCCGATACAATAGTGGCAAAGTTATCGTCGGCCAACACCATGTCCGCCACATTCTTTGTCACATCGGTGCCCGTGATTCCCATGCCCACTCCGATATCGGCACTTTTGATCGACGGCGCGTCGTTTACGCCGTCCCCTGTCATCGCCACCACTTTCCCCTG
>JAHZBS010000312.1 GCA_019423265.1 Clostridiales bacterium | reverse complement strand
AAGATGAAAGGATGATCGTATCCCCATGAGAGATTTCGTCAATCCAATGATCAAAGCCATTCCGCCCTCTGGGATCCGCCGTTTTTTTGACATTGCAGCGGAAATGGAGGACGTGATCTCCCTGGGCGTTGGAGAACCGGATTTTGACACCCCTTGGAATGTGCGGGAGGAGGGCATTTACTCTCTTGAGAGGGGAAAGACAACATACACGGCGAATGCCGGCTTAAAACAGTTGCGGGAGGAGATCCGGCATTATACCACTCGAAAATATGGCATGGACTATGATCCGGCCCACGAGATTCTTATAACCGTCGGCGGCAGCGAGGCCATCGATATAGGGCTTCGCGCCATACTGGAGCCTGGGGATGAGGTTCTGATCCCGGAGCCGTCCTTCGTATCGTACAAGCCCTGTGCGACTCTGGCGGGGGGCGTTCCGGTTCCCGTTGCCATGAGGGAGGAAAATGAGTTTAAGCTGATGCGGGAAGATTTGGAGGCGGCCGTCACGCCGCGGAGCAAGGTCTTAATATTTCCCTTTCCCAACAATCCCACCGGCTCCATCATGACCCGGGATGAGATGAGGGATATCGCCCAATTTGTGGTGGACCATGACTTATTTGTCATGTCGGATGAGATTTATGCGGAATTAACCTACACGGAGGAGCCCCATGTGTCCATCGCAACGCTGGAGGGGATGCGGGAGCGGACCCTGGTGATCAATGGTTTTTCCAAAGCCTTCTCCATGACAGGATGGCGGCTCGGCTATGCCATGGGGCCAAAGGCGCTTCTAAAAGAGATGACGAAGATCCACCAATTTGCCATCATGTGTGCTCCGACGACGAGCCAGTATGCCGCGATTGAGGCCATGCGCAACTGCGATGTGGCGGTGGAGGAAATGCGGAGAGAGTATAACCGCCGGCGCCGCCTGGTAGTCAACGGATTCCGCTCCCTGGGATTTGACTGCTTTGAGCCCTATGGGGCGTTCTACGTATTTCCGTCCGTCAAGAAATTCGGCATGACGTCAGAGGAATTCTGTAAAGCTCTGTTGCAGGCGCAGCGGGTCGCGGTGGTACCCGGATCGGCCTTTGGCGACAGCGGAGAAGGATTTATCCGCGTGTCCTATGCATACAGCCAGGAGGATCTAAAGAAAGCTATCGCCAAGATCGGGGCCTTTGTGGATACGCTGAAATAAAAGAGGGGTGCCGTACAGTCCGCCTGGTGGACGGATGACGACACCTCTCTTGTTAATCGTTGACCGCTTCTTTTTGGGAGCTTTGACAGTCAGGGCAGACGCCATAGAAGTAGATTTGCTGTGAGAGAACCTGAAACGATGTCGTTTGGCTGATCTCACTGCTTACGTTCTGGAGGAGCGCCGGATCCAGGTCAAATACCCGGGTACACTGAACACACTGGATGTGGGGATGGGGATGCGTATCCGCGTCGTAGCGGAAGCTGTCCTCGCCTACGTTCAGCTGTTGCAGCAATCCCGCTTTTTTCAGAGAGTCCAGGGTTTTATATACAGTGGCCAGGCTCATGGTAGGATGGGATTCGCGGAGCGTGCGGTAGATGGTCTCGGCGCTGGGGTGGTCTTTGGAGTCCTCGAGATATTTATATATGGCGATGCGCTGAGGCGTCGCTTTCAATCCCTTCTCTTTCAGACGGATGGCAAGAGCTTGCATAGTTTCACCTCTTTTAATAAGAATTATAGTTAAATAATAATTATTATATATTACAAATTAATATTTGTCAATTGTTATTATCCGTGAGGAGATGGAATATTTGCACATTGTATTGCATGAACCGGAGATTCCACAGAATACTGGGAACATCGCGCGGACTTGCGCTTGTACAGGAACGGCGCTGCATCTGATCAAGCCTCTGGGATTTTCTCTAGACGAAAAACATTTGCGCAGAGCTGGATTGGACTATTGGGACGCGCTGGATCTCCACGTGTATGAGAATTTTGAGGAGTTTCTGTCGCAGCACAGAGGGGCGGGGGTCTATATGGCCACGACGAAGGCGCCCCAGGTCTATACCCAGGCTTCGTATGGTCCGGAGGACTATATCATGTTTGGAAAGGAGACTGCGGGCATACCGGAGGAAATTTTGGCACAGTATAAAGCATATTGCATTCGAATTCCCATGGGCTCGGATTTTCGCTCCCTGAATCTGTCCAATTCCGTCGCCATCATTTTGTATGAAGCGCTGAGACAACAGGGCTTCGCGGGCCTCCAGGGGACGGGGGAATTGCGGTCATATCGCTGGGAGGAGCTAGAGTAAAGAACCCAGACTTGCCATTGGAGAATGGAGGATAGAATGGACGAGAAATCGCTACAAAAGTTAGAATATTTTAAAATTTTAGACCGTCTGCGGGATGCGGCGGATTCGACGACGGGAAAAGAGCGGTGTCTGGAGCTTCGGCCCTCCGAGTCGATCTTTGAGATTCGGCGTTGGCAGAAGGAGACGGAGGAAGCCTTTTCCTACCTGGTTATGAAGAGCAAACCGCCCTTTGGCGGGATGAAGGATATTCGCATGTCGCTGAGCAGGACGAAGATTGACGGCGTTCTGTCCATGAGCGAGCTGCTGAACATCGCGGACACCATACATGTCGTGCAGAAGATGAAGGCCTACGGACAGCGCGAGAAGGATACGGCCTACTACGAATGTCTGGACCCAATTTTTAATGGGTTAGCGCCCATCAGCGGTGTTGAAAAGGAAATTACCCGGTGTATCCTGTCGGAGGAGGAGATGAGCGATAACGCCAGTGCAAAGCTTTCCTCCATTCGAAAGGAAATCCATATTACACAGGAGCGTGTCCGGTCGCAGTTGCAGAGCATGATTCATTCCAATACCTATAAAACCATGCTCCAGGATGCCGTGATCACCATGCGCAATGGGCGGTATTGCGTCCC
>JAHZBS010000311.1 GCA_019423265.1 Clostridiales bacterium | reverse complement strand
CTCCGTTCCTGACCAACTATCGTCCTCAGTTCTATTTCAGAACCACCGACGTTACAGGAGTCATCACGCTTCCCGAGGGAGTGGAGATGTGTATGCCTGGCGATAACGTTGAGATGGGCATCGAGCTGATCTACCCTGTCGCGATGGAAAAAGGACTTCGGTTCTCCATTCGTGAAGGCGGACGCACAGTGGGCGCTGGTTCCATCACGGAAATTATTGAATAAGCACAGCGAGACGCTGCCTTTGGAGACGGGAGAACCCGCTCCAAGGGCAGTTTTTTGTCATACAGGGAAACTATAGCCATGTTTTAGAAAGGAACAAGGAGAAATGAAGACACAGTTTTACAGGGGAATTCTGCCGGCGCTTGTCACGCCGGTGGAGGACAATGGTGTACTTCGGGAGCAGGCCGTGCGGGATCTTATGGAATGGGAGCTGCAACAGGGGGCAGATGGCTTTTACATCTGCGGCGGCACAGGGGAAGGTCTTGTCCTGCAAAAGCACACGCGCATGGCCATGTGTGAAGTATGTATCGACCAGATCCATGGCCGTGTACCGGTCATCGATCACATTGCCGCTATGAATGCCAGCGATAGCATTGAGCTGGCCAAACACGCGGAGAAGGCCGGAGCCGATGCAGTTGCCTCCATTCCACCCTTCTATTTTGCCTACTCGGAGGAGGACATCTACCAGTATTACAAAGCCTTGGCCGCCGCGGTGGATATCCCTGTTATGGTTTATTTTGTGCCGAGCGGCGGCGTATCCATGTCGCCGGAGCTGATTGCCCGGATCTTTAAAATTGAAAACGTGACGGCAGTCAAGTGGTCTAGCTCAGACTACTTTCAGATGATTCGGCTCCTGGATATGACGGGCGGAGAGATTAACCTCATCAACGGGCCGGATGAAACGCTGCTCTGCGGATTAGCGGCGGGAGCCCACGCAGGCATCGGTTCCACATACAATATCATGTTACCGGAATTCAAAGCTATGTACACTGCATTTCAAGAGGGCAGGATGGAGGAAGCCAGGGCGATCCAGTACCGCATCAGCCGGATCATTGCAGTCCTGTGTCAATACAAAGTCATCCCTTCTGTCAAACGGCTCCTTGAGGTAAAAGGGTTTCCCGTGGGAAACGCCACCTTCCCCATGCGGCGTTTTACTGAGGAGGAGGCGGGACAACTCCTGGAGGACGTCCGGCAATGCGGCTGGCGATAACGTCCGGCCTATGGATATAAAAAGCGCCGAGGGAGTCAGAACTCTCGGCGCTTTTCCATCGGTATCAGAGGGAAAGCTTCAACAATGACGCGGCGTTGCGCCACAGAATCGCATCTTGATCCGCATCGGACAGGGGGAGGGAGCGGAGGAAATCCACGTCCAGCTTCTGGCTATGCCAGGGTGAATCCGTGGCAAACAATATTTTATCGGCGCCGTGAGCCTCCACGATGCGGAGAAAATCGTCGGGTGGGATTTGGCGATTCAGGCTGTAGGCGGCATCCAGATAGACAGGCGCGCCGGCCAGATGGCGGATAACCTCCTCCTGATACTGGTACCCGCCCATGTGCGCTAGAACGATGGGGGCGCCCTCAAAATGAGGGAGAAAACGCAAAACCCGCTGGGGAGTGCAGTGATGGATCTCCGGGTATCCGATGTCCAGCCCCGCGTGGAAGACCAGAATCAGATTTTCTTCAAAGATTGCCTCATACATGGGATATAAGCGCTCTTCATCCACAAAAAAATTTTGATAATCGGGGTGGAGCTTGATCCCTTTTAGTCCATCCCGGGCAATTTGTCGTATCTCATCCCGCCAGTGTTCGCTGTCAGGGTGAAAGCTGCCGAAGGAAATAAACTCAGGGTTGTCCTCCGCCACCCCAAGGGCAAATCGATGGACGTTGGCAAATTGCTTTGGCTTCGTTACAATATGCAAAAGCACGCTTCGGTCCACGCCGCCCTCCAGCATTGACGCCTTGAGATCCGCGGCAGTGCCATTGCAGTACGGCGTCGCGTGGGAGCGCTCTGCCAGGGATTGGATGGCAGGACCTGCGATGGCATCGGGGAAAATATGAGTGTGAAAGTCGATGATCAACTATATCACTTCTTTCTAGAGAACTAAGAGGCCGATTTGTCCCGGCCAAGGGTGAGAGCCAGGAAAAACCCGGCGATGAACGTAATGACAGACACAATAACGGAAGAGACCGTAACGCCGCTGGCATAGGTGGTGGGATCAGCCGCGATGGAGTAGAGAGAGCCGATAATCAAGCCGAGGATTGCAAAGTATGTCACGGAATACGCCTTCTCCATGAGGATGGAGATGAGCTTGCTGATCAGGAGAACGCCGAGGACAATTCCGATTCCCAGAGATAACAGAAGCGGGATGTTGAAAGTATTAAGCGCTGCCAGGACAGAGGGGTAGAGGCCAAGGAGAACCAGGACAAATGAACCGCTGATACCTGGGATCACCATGGCGGCGGCCGCTATGGCGCCGGCGCCTAAAAAGATAGCCGCGTTTATGACGGACATCTCCGCAATGTTGACAGAGGCCTCGGGATCCTTCAGGAGAGAAAAGAGAACCACCACGGCGAAGGCAATAACCGCGGAGACGATATATCCCGGTTTGACCCCTTTGCAACTGGCCTTGCCATAGATCAAGGGGATGCTTCCGGCGACAAGACCGACAAAAAAGTAATTCGTGGGAAAGGAATAGTTCTCAAGACAGAATCCAAGGAGATGGCTGAGGGCCAGGATGCCCACCACAGCGCCCAGCCCGATGGGCAGCAGGAAGAGAAAACTTTTTTTAAAGTTCGTGAACAGAGAATTGATGGAGGAGATCAGACGGTCAAAGATCCCAAGGATAACCGCGATTGTACCGCCGCTCACACCAGGAATAATGTTTGCCACCCCGACAAAGATCCCCTTAATAAAAT
>JAHZBS010000310.1 GCA_019423265.1 Clostridiales bacterium | reverse complement strand
CTCTTTTTTTCTCTTCCTTCTTCCCCCTGTGTCCAATATGTATTGTAGTCCTACAGAAGATACCCAATGGCTTTGCGGGAAGATCCTTGTAATTTACTAGGATTTATGGTATAATAAGCAAAGCCAGACATATCTGGCGATCCCTACAATTGCGCTGCGCTTCAGGTTGCTGTCGCGCGACAACTTCCGGCGCGGTTGTGATGTGACATAAAGAGAAACAGGAGTGGAATGAATGAAAAATAACGATACGATCGACCAGATGGGGTTGCAGGACGAGGGCCTGGACGCCAAAGATGTAGAAGCTAGAGAAATCCTCCTGTCCAAGAAGGATGAGCAATGGAGCGAAGATGCCGGCGACGGGGAGCCGGTCAAAGACTATCATGAACAGAGCAGCGCAGCGTCGGCAGACCTGACGGTGACGGGTGAGTACAGCGCCAGCCAGATCCAGATTTTGGAGGGGCTGGAGGCGGTCAGACGCCGGCCAGGCATGTATATAGGCAGCACATCGGCCCGCGGGCTGCACCATCTAGTATATGAGATCGTGGACAATGCTGTCGACGAAGCGTTGGCAGGATATTGCAATCGGATCATTGTCACCATCAATGCGGACAATTCCATAACTGTAATTGACAATGGCCGGGGAATCCCGGTGGACATTCAGCCGCAGGCCGGAATTTCCGGCGTTGAGGTCGTCTATACCATCCTGCACGCCGGCGGAAAGTTCGGCGGTGGAGGATATAAGGTATCGGGAGGGCTCCACGGCGTTGGCGCCTCGGTTGTGAACGCACTCTCCGAGTGGGTGACGGTTCAGGTTCACCTTGGGGGAAAGATCCATGAGATCCGCTTTGAGAGGGGCGCGACAGTACAGCCCCTTCACGTTGTGGGGGATACGGACATTACGGGGACCCGCGTGGATTTCATGGCGGACAGTGAGATCTTCGACGAGGTCAACTATGACTTCGAGACCCTCCGGCAGAGATTGCAGGAGATGGCCTTTCTGACCAAGGGACTCAACATCGAGCTGACGGATCTGCGCCCTGGGCTGGAGCAGCAGATGACCTTCCACTATGAAGGTGGAATTCGAGAGTTCGTGGCGTACTCCAATCGGAATAAAGAGCCAATCTACGATAAGATTATGTACGCGGAGGGCATGAAGGATAATGTATACGTGGAGGTCGCCTTCCAGCACAATGACTCATACAATGAAAACATCTTTAGCTTTGTCAACAATATCCATACGCCGGAGGGCGGGACGCATCTGGTTGGATTTAAGGCCGCGTTCACACAGGTTCTAAATGATTACGCCCGAAAGAATGGGTTGATCAAGGAAGCGGATAAGAATCTATCCGGCGAGGACGTTCGAGAGGGATTGACAGCCGTCATCAGCGTGAAGCTGGAGGAGCCTCAGTTTGAGGGACAGACGAAGCAGAAACTTGGGAACGCGGAGGCGAGAGGCGCTGTGGCCGCGGTGTTGACCGATGGCCTGACATTTTTTCTTGAGCAGAACCCCCAGGTTGCAAAGCTAATTCTGAGCAAGGCCATTTTAGCTTCCCGGGCGAGGGACGCGGCGCGCAAAGCCAGAGAGCTCACCAGGCGCAAGACAGCGCTGGAAAGCACCAGCTTGCCGGGCAAGCTGGCCGACTGTTCGGACAAGGATCCGAAGAACTGTGAGATCTACATTGTCGAGGGAGACTCCGCCGGAGGCAGCGCCAAGTCCGCCAGATCGAGGCAGACGCAGGCGATCCTGCCCCTGCGGGGCAAGATTCTTAACGTGGAGAAGTCACGGCTGGACCGGATCCTCGGCAACAATGAGATCAAAGCCATGATCACAGCATTCGGAACCGGCATCTCGGATGATTTCGATATAAGCAAACTGCGCTATGACAAGATTATTATCATGACCGATGCCGACGTGGACGGCGCCCATATCCGCACGCTCATGCTCACGTTTTTCTATCGTTTCATGCCGCAGCTCATCGAGCAGGGAAAGGTCTATATCGCACAGCCGCCCCTATTCCGCGTGGAGCGCAGCAAAAAGGAAGTCCATTACGTCTACAACGAGAAAGAGCTAGACAAATTGATGGAGCGCCTGGGCCGGGATGAGAACAACACAGAGATCCAGCGGTACAAAGGGCTGGGAGAGATGGACGCTGAGCAGCTCTGGGAGACAACCATGGATCCGGCTAAGAGAATTCTTCTCCAAGTACACCTGGACGACGCATCTGCGGCGGATCAGATCTTTACTATGCTCATGGGCGACAAGGTGGAACCGCGGCGGGAATTCATAGAAGCCCATGCGAAGTTTGCCAAAAATATTGATATATAGGAGCGAGGGGTAACCACATATGGATGAAAATAGCAACAACCAGCACGACCGGATCGAGGTAGTCGATCTGGAACAGGAGATGCGCAAGTATTACATCGATTATGCCATGAGCGTTATCGCGGCCAGAGCGCTTCCTGACGTCCGGGACGGGATGAAGCCGGTGCATAGGCGCATCATGTACGCCATGAGCGAACTGAACCTGAGCCCGGACAAGCCGTACCGTAAGTCAGCGCGTATCGTCGGTGACACTATGGGTAAATATCATCCCCACGGCGATTCCTCCATCTATGATGCCATGGTGCGAATGGCACAAGATTTTTCCACCCGCTATATGCTGGTAGACGGACATGGCAATTTCGGTTCCGTCGATGGCGACGGCGCTGCCGCCATGCGGTACACAGAGGCGAGGCTGTCTAAGATCTCCATGGAGCTGCTGGCGGATATCAATAAGAATACTGTGGATTTTGTGCCCAACTTCGACGATTCTCTGAAAGAGCCGTCGGTACTGCCCTGCCGGTTCCCCAACCTTCTTGTCAACGGGACGGGCGGCATTGCCGTCGGCATGGCGACCAACATTCCGCCCCACAATTTAAACGAGGTCATCGACGGCGTGGTCAAAATCATCGATAACTATA